>JABMPO010000311.1 GCA_013203015.1 Fidelibacterota bacterium | reverse complement strand
TTTGGTAATTGTCACCAATTCGCCTTCGTCAAGATAAATAACATTGCGGGTATGCTCAACAATCGGCGAAGCGTCACTGGCAATGAGATACTCCCCATCCCCCACTCCCAGCACCAGGGGACTGCCAAATCTTGCGGCAACCATCAAATCCGGTTCATCTTCGCAGACGGCAACAATTCCATAGGCCCCAACTACTTCCTGTAAGGCTGCTTGAACAGCTTTGGGAAAAGACAATTTCCCTCCCTTATAAAAAGCTGCTATCAACTGGACCAGGACTTCTGTATCAGTATCACTCTTAAATTTTATCTGCTGTTGTTTTAGGGCTACCTTAAGACTATTATAATTTTCAATAATTCCATTGTGAATCAGCGCAATCTTACCTGACTGATCAAGATGGGGGTGGGCATTGGTGTCATTTGGTTCACCATGAGTTGCCCATCGGGTATGGGCGATACCCAAACTACCTGACAGTCTTTTTTTAACTAAAGCAGCTTCTAATTCCGAGACTTTTCCAGCGCATTTGATCGTATTCAATTGGGAATTATTGATTGTTGTCAACCCTGCTGAATCATAGCCGCGATACTCAAGCCGTTTCAGTCCTTTAAGCAAAATCGGGACTGAATCCTTATTGCCTAGATAGCCAACGATACCACACATATTTGCTCGTCCTTAAAAATATAATTCTATCAATGGATAATTAACCAATTATTCCCATTCGATTGTACCGGGCGGTTTGGAGGTAATATCATATACCACACGGTTAATTCCCTTTACCGAATTTACAATTCGATTTGAAATCTTTGATAAAGTATTGTGGGGCATCCGGTACCAGTCTGCCGTCATTCCATCGGCACTCACAACCGCTCGTAGACCCAACAGATTTTCATAGGTACGGGCATCCCCCATTACACCGACCGTTTTTACCGGAATTAATACCGAGAAAGCCTGCCAGATTTCATCATACAAACCATCTTCGTGCAAAATATTCAAGTAAATATCGTCCGCCTCGCGCAGGATAGCAATTCGCTCGGGTGTTATTTCTCCGATTATTCTAACTGCTAACCCAGGACCCGGAAAAGGATGCCGACCGATAAGGGCTTCGGGTAATCCCAATTCACTCCCGACTCGTCGTACTTCATCTTTGAACAAATCCCGCAATGGTTCAATCAATTCAAAATTCATATCTGCCGGCAGACCACCCACATTATGATGTGATTTTATTACTGCTGCCGGACCTTTTTTAGTACTGCCACTTTCAATGATATCAGGATATAAAGTTCCCTGCGCCAGAAAATCAGAGCTGCCAAGTTTTGCCGTAGCAGCTTCAAATGCACGGATAAATTGCTCGCCAATGATCTTTCGTTTCTTTTCAGGCTCAGTAATTCCCGCCAAACGAGTCAGGAAGCGGTCGGCTTCATCAAAAGTGTGAATATTTACACCCAAGCCATTTTTCAAAGCCGCCACACATTGCCGGGCTTCATTTTTGCGTAATAAACCGTGATCAATCAATACCGCGGTGACCTGGGAACCAAGAGCTTTATGCAATAAGGCAGCAACTACCGTCGAGTCAACACCACCACTAACTCCGCAAATAACCCGACTCTGCCCGACGGTATCCCGGATCGCGGTAATTTGCTCCTGAACAAAATTGCCCGGCGTCCAATCCGGTTTACAGCCGGCAATTTTGAAAAGAAAATTATTTATGATAGTGGCACCTTCAACGGTGTGAACTACTTCAGGATGAAATTGTACGGCATACCGTTTAATAGATTGATTCCCGATTGCAGCAACAATTCCATTGGAAGATTTTGCCAGTATCTGCCAATCGTTGGGCAGGTTAATCACCTGATCCTGGTGACTCATCCAGACCTGAGAACCAGAAGCCACACCGGCAAATAAATCGCTTTGAGAAAATATTTCAATATTCGCAAAACCGTATTCGCCGGTACCTAATTTTTTAATCTGACCGCCATGATGATCCGACAACAGATGCAATCCGTAACAAATTCCTAAAATCGGTACTGACAGATCAAATATTCTTTTATCATAATCAGGTGCTGCGGAGTCATAAACACTGGACGGGCCACCGGATAAAATTAACGCCAGGGGATTCAACGCGATAATTTCTTCCAAAGGAGTATCGTGGGAAATTATCTCTGAATAAACGTGCTGCTCACGGATGCGACGGGCAATCAATTGGGTGTACTGTGAACCGAAATCAAGGATTAGCACTCCTGGGTGGGTAGAGCTCATTCCAGACCCCACTCAATTAATTCAGGCAGGAATTCCTCATTGGTTAATTTATAATGAATCGGAGTTACACTGACCCAATTCTGATTTAATGCTTGAATATCGCTGTCCGATGAACCGGTTGGCTCCACCAATTGACCAGTCATCCAATAATAGGTTCTTCCTCGGGGATCTTCGCGTTGATCAAATCCTTCCTGATAATGCGAATTACCTTGCCGGGTTATTTTGTATCCTTTTATTATCGATTCGGGCACGGCCGGTACATTTACATTCAGCAAGGTCCCGGTGGGTAAACCTTTTTCGAGTACCTGATGCACAATATAGGCAGCAATTTTTCCGGCAAAATTGAAGTCTTTTACTGTCAATGAATCTAGACTGACTGCAATTGATGGAATATTAAGCAAGGTCCCCTCCGTTGCTGCCGAAACAGTACCCGAATACAACAAGCTTGCACCAACATTAGCTCCGGCATTTATGCCTGAAATCACGATATCCGGCTGTCTTTCCATTAAAGCTCTAACAGCAATTTTCACGCAATCGGCCGGTGTTCCTGCTACAGCATAGCCTGAAAATCCATTTTTTCGGTTAATTTTCTCGACCCTGATCGGATCAGATATTGTGATGGCATGGCCGACAGCACTCTTCTCGGTGTCCGGTGCAGCAATAAATATTTCACCGATTTGATGTATCGCTTCCCACAAAGCAAAGATTCCCGGAGCGAAAATTCCGTCGTCATTGGTAATTAATATCAATGGTTTATTTTGCATGCAGGATCAAAATGATTTTAAGAAGGGTTGATTTCATGGTAGATCGCGTAACGATATTATCGATAAAACCCTTTTCAAGCAGGAATTCAGCGCGCTGAAAACCAGGCGGCAGGTCCTGACCGATGGTTTGCTTAATTACTCGCTGACCGGCAAATCCAACTAATGCTCCCGGTTCAGCTAAAATCACATCACCAAGCATGGCAAAACTGGCGGTAACTCCACCCGTTGTAGGATCAGTAAGTACCGAAATGAACAACCCCTGTTTACCGGAAAATCTTGCTAATCGGGCGCTGGTCTTTGCCATTTGCATTAATGAATAACTGCCTTCCTGCATCCGTGCCCCCCCGGAAGCACAGATAATTATTAACGGGCAACTGCGTTCCTCAGCCAGACTGATACCACGTACTATTTTTTCCCCAACCACCGATCCCATGCTACCACCAATAAAGGCAAAATTCATTACACCTAAAACAATTGGATTACCTTCGATATCTCCCGAATAAAATTGAATTGCATCCTGATTTCCTGATTTCTTTATGGCCGTATTCAATTGGGCTGAATAACGCTTTATAGCTCTAAAATGCAACATATCATTTGATTTAAGATCGGTGAATAAAGTTTCAGCCGAACCTTCATCTAAAATTAACTTAACATAGATATCCGGTGAAATTCGGAAATGATGACCACATTTCCGACAGGTTGAGAGTAACCGTTCCAATTCCGGTTTGTATAATATCTCCGAACAGGTGGGGCATTTAATCCATAAGCCATCCGGTATGGCTTTTTTCTGTACAGGATGAATTTTTTCTATTTTACGCCTGAACCAATCCATAATTCTCCAATTTTTTCTTCATTACCAGAGCATCCCCTCCGGCAGGATAATAATTTTTTCGACGATCTATTTCCTCAAAACCAAATTTCTTATAAAATCTGATTGCGGCTTGATTAGTCTGATCGACTTCCAGAAAAATGTTGCACGGCTGACGCTCAGGAAGATACCTGTAAAATGATTCCATTAATAATCGCCCGACCCCCTTGCGTTGCCGGGTCGAATCTACTGCGATATTATTTATATGTACTACGTCATATATCAAATGATACATCAAATAGCCAACGATTTCATTATCAATCAAAGCCACTGTGGTACCCGATACCGGCTTGTTGGTAATCTCAAACATCAAATGTGCTTCAGTCCAGGGATGAGGGAAAACTCGTCGTTCAATGTCCATTATCTGGGGAAGATCAGTGATCTTTACCGTGCGGATGACTATTCTCGGTTTCATTTACCAATTTCAAATGGTGATATGTATTCCGGCACTAATTCAGCCGGATTAGATTGAACCCAAGTATTATAATTAATTCTAGCAAGCCGGGCAACTGCTACCGCTGACGGGATAACCGGTAGTAAATCAAAGCTGGAAGTATTTAATGCATCGCAACCATAATGAAAAATTTTATTATAGTCCCCAAACCTATTCTGAATATCATTCCATTTTGCCGCATCAGGTTCGGTAGTTGGAGTAATTCCCGTGTTTTTAGCTTGAAAATCCTGGTGGAAAACAATATCGCGATGAGAATACAAAATTATTTTAAATATTTCAATTTTATCTATTGCAGCAGATGCCAGTGCGTACAATGTCGGTACCGGAATCAATGGAAGTCCGCGACTAAAAGCTAATCCTTTCGCAAAACTCAGACCGATACGTAAACCGGTAAACGAGCCGGGACCAATTGAGAGCGCGATCCCATCCACACTACTCAATGGACAATTTTTTGCCACCCCCAGTAAAAACTCAGGTAAAAGTTCGGCATGCTTACGTGGAATCATCGCTTCCTTCTTGTCGACCAACTCATCATCCTTTAAACAGGCAACGCTGCAGATAGCGGTAGCCGTTTCAATTGCCAGGAGATTCATGCTAAGCTAAACCTCCGACCTGTAGTTGTCGCTGATCAACAGCTTCCCGGGATCGGGAAAACCGGATGTAAATTGTATTTACCGGCAGAAGTTCTTGAATTATATCAGCCCATTCAATCAGTGTTACAGCTCCATCAGGATTCAGCAGGGTTTCTCCGCCGATATTTAAAAAATCGACTCCGCCGGATAGCCGATAACAATCCACATGAAACAATTTGTGATGATCGCCAACATACTCACTCACAATTTTAAAAGTCGGGGATCCGACCTGCTCAACCACGCCAAGTCCCCGGGCAAAGCCCTGGGCGAAAGTCGTTTTTCCAGTGCCGAGATCGCCAATCAGGGCGACCACACGCCCCACAGGGATGCGCTTCGCAAGATCGGCGGCAAATTGCTGAGTTTCGTTAGGTGAATTGAATAAATGATCTTCAGTCATTTCTCGAAAATTTGTCACTTTCAGGGTCACCCCCGACCCTTCATGGTAATAACCGGGACCATTAACTCTTCCATTGAAATTCCGCCATGTTGAAAACTATTTTTATATAATGACAGATAACGGTGGTATTGGGTCGGATAAAGAAAATAAATATCATCCTTGGCAATCAGGTAATTAGTTTGCGGACCGAATTCCGGCAACCGGTAATCAGCAGGGCGTTTTATGACCAGGGAGCTTTTTTCTTTGCAGTTGAGATTATGACCATATTTATATCGCACGCCCGAAGAAGTTTCCCGGTCTGCTCCAACAATTGCTCCGCGCTGCACGCGCACCGAGCCATGGTCACTGGTCATCACGATGGTGAAATCACTTTTGCTTAGTGTTTTCAGGGATTGAAACAACCAGGAATTCTCAAACCAGGTTTTTACTGCAAAGCGGTACCCGGATTCATCAGGCATCATTTCCTGGAGAACATCTGACTCAGAACGTTTATGAGCCAGCATATCCACAAAATTAACAACAACGGCAAGACAGTTGACTTGCAAGTATTCCGCAACGTGATTATTGAATCGTTGTCCTTCGTCAATGGTATGAATTTTATGATACATGACGCGGTTCTGCTGATGTTTCAATCGCTTTAATTGATCTTTCAGGAACAATTCCTCAAACAGATTCAAACTGGATCCTGCTAGTTTCATTTTTTCAGCTTGTTGGGGATATTTAACTAATATTTCATCAGGGTAAAAACCACTAAAAATGGCATTTCGGCTGAATGGAGTTGCTGATGGCAATAATGAAAGATGGTAGTCAATTTGATAGTCAAAATATTGTCCAACCTCCGGTAAAATGGTCATCCACTGATCCAATCGCATACCGTCGATTATAATAAAACACACTTTTTCACCATTTTTCAAAATGGGACTTACCCAATTGGGTATTACATCAACTGACAGCGAAGGTGAGCTAGCTCTTTTCAACCAACTGGTATAGTTTTCATTCACGAAATGGACAAATTCACGGTTGCAATTCAGAATTTGCTCATCGAGGATATTTCCCAGACCGGTATCTTTGTGTCGGTCAAAATTCAACTGCCATTTGACTAACCGATTATACAAATCCCACCAATCATCAATCTGAAGATCAGAATCCAGTTGGTTTTCAATCTCCTGGAATTCCTGCAAATAGCCAGATGTGGCCTTATCCTCGGTGATTTGAGTTTCTTCCAGGATTTGTTTGCAGGCCATAAATATTTGGGTCGGATTGACCGGCTTAATCAGATAATGGGCAATCTGCTCGGAAATGGCTTCATCCATCAGCCACTCTTCCTCACTTTTGGTAATCATGATTACTGGTAAATTTGGTCGGATTGTCTTCAATTGGCGCAGCGTTTCTATACCATCCATTCCTGGCATAAAATGATCTAGCAATACCAGATCATAATTCTGAGATTGGGTCAATATTATTGCATCACCGCCATTTGTGGCAGGTGTAATAACATATCCTTTTTCTTCCAGAAAAAGGATATGGGGTTTCAAATGATCAATTTCATCGTCAACCCAGATTATTTTTCCACGGGATTTATTCATTATTAAGTGTAAACCTGTTTGGTAAATAATTTATCAGGACGAAATTTCCTCCGGCAAGGTGGCCGAATTTACCTGATGTATATGAAATTATGCAGAAAATGATTCCAATTATTTCAGCAATATCAGCTTGCGAACAGCATTAAATGAACCGGTCTCCATTCTTAAAAAATACATGCCGCCACTAACCTTAATTCCCGTACTGTTCAAACCATTCCAGGTAACCGTTTTATAGCCGGCTGATTGCCAGCCATCCACCAGGCGGATAACTTCTTGACCCAAAATATTGTGAATTGTAAGTCGGACAGAACCATCCAACGGTAGTTCATATTTGATGGTTGTTTCCGGATTAAACGGATTTGGATAATTCTGGTGTAATGCATACTTTGTCGGAACCGGGGCATCGGTATCGAAATAATATTCTTTTTGCATAATCTGGACAGGTATGCCGGATTGATTCCTGATATCGGAATTAATGAGTACACTCGTTTTGGTGGAAACAATTTTGTTGAATTTGATCGAAAGCGGATTTAATACCAGCTGACTGCGTGGGTCACCTAAATCTGCCAGATTAATTTTAAGTTTTCCGGAATTGTCGGTATAAAATAATTTCAGCCATTTCTGATCGATCCGGTAATTGATCTCCTTAAAGCTGATGATGGATGGATCATAGCTCAGCACGATTTCCATCGCCCCCATAGCCACCGCTGAATCTAATTTAACTGAAAGAACAATATAGTATTCATCAGTAGACTGAGTTTTACCGGGATAAAACACGTCAATGTTCATTACATCATCATTCAAGATTGATCGTGCCAGAAAATTATAATTTTCGAATCCAGCTGACCAATTCCACATCTGTACAAATACCATCATATCTTCAAAATCAAAGCTGGAGTCCGGCTGAATCTGTAGATCGGGCGGCAGGCCAGCAGCTGGTCCCAATTCAGCAAATATATCGACTGCATCATTCTCCCAATTAAATTTGAATTCAACCAGATCCGAAAAATCAACCAACCCGGATGCGTCATAGTCGGCCAGTAAATTCACTTTTAATGGGTATTCAACCCGATCAGCCAAGCCATCAGCTATGTCGTTGCTATTGCCATCGAAGGGATCACCGGTTTGGTCCAGCAGATTATCATTGATTTCCAGGCGTACGGTGTCATTTGCGTGATACCATTCTTGCGGGGATATTGAAATTACTTGATTTTGAGAATCATAATTGAAATCGAGGGGAATATTTCCCTGATTATCACCAATAAGGCGAATACCGCTGTTAAATGAAGTCGTATCAACTGGCAGATCAAAACCTAACTGAAACTCAGTAAACCAGTTTACAGCATCAATATGGCCGGCACTGAAATTGGTCAGGGTTACCAGATTCTGATTATCGATCAACAGTTGTACCGTATCGCCCGCTCCAGTCTGCCAGTTATCGCTTGGTAATAGCGCAAATTGGGCATCAATATATAAATCAGGCAAGTCAGCATCTGAATCCCAGTTTAATATTCCTGAGTAATTTGATGGATCAATCTGTGTCGGGAGCCCGGAAACGGTGGCAGCCCGCCAACCCTGGCCATCATCCACTGAAAAAGCTGCTGATAAAGTATAAGAATCCCCAGTGATATCAGTAATAACGAATGGGACGACTACCACGTTATTAAATTCCGGCGTGGTTGTATCAATATCAATTTGTAGCGAACCGACATGATTATCAATGCTGAATGCAGGAGATACAATTGTGGTAGAAATACTTGCATCTGAACCAATAGCTTTCAGCCAAATCTGCGATTGAAATGATCCTGGAAAATCTGTTTCAGTAGCCCAGGAATATGAATCATTACCAGTAGGGAGAATTGCGGGTGTCGCCCAGGTTACATTATCAAGTGAATACTCAAATACGACCGAAACCGATGGCTGTTCTTCATCAGTGGCCTGCAGGTTGAAAGTGAAATCACCATGCTTTTCAGCAGCATTAATATCCAATATTAATACCGGGGGATCATTTACCAATTGAATAGTAACACTCACCTGGAGAGTGTCGGCAAGAATGCCATCATCGGCAATAACCAAAAAGGATGTATCATTGTTATAATAATCGGGGATTCCAAAAACACTATCGCTATTGGCGGTCAGCCAAGTCGGTAGGTTAATGAAAGAAAAATTCAGCACACTATTCTCCGGATCGCTGGCTGCAGCATGATAAACCATAAAGTCATCTTCAATTGCGACAATATAATTGGCTGAGGTAATGTTTGGCGTATCATTGACAGCCTCCACCAATAAAACGACAAAGGCGGTATCCAACAGGTTTCCATCACTGGCGATAATTCGAAAACTGGTATCCGTATCACCTTCCCGTGGATAGCCAAAGATGCTATCTGAATTAGCAGTCAACCAATTTGCAGCCATATCAAATGCCCAGACTAACGTTGCACCTTCCGGATCACTACCAAGCGCTTGGTATTTGAAATATTCATCCTCGACAGCATTCACCTGCAGAGGTGACGTAATTACA
>JABMPO010000310.1 GCA_013203015.1 Fidelibacterota bacterium | reverse complement strand
TGGGAATCAAAGTTCCGGTCCTGCGTGCAAAAGCAAGGGAATACAAAAATCTACCCCTGCCGGAAGTCGGCAAACTACTCCGATCCGAGTGGCACGAAGCGCGCCTCCTGGCCCTGTTTATCCTGGTCGGGCAATTCAAGCGCAGAAAGCCGGACCTGAAAGAGGAAATTTACCAGCTCTACCGCGACCACCTGCCCTATGTCAATAACTGGGATCTGGTGGATAGTTCAGCCCATTACATAATGGGTGTCTGGCTGATCGATAAGGATAATTCAATCCTTTACGAATTAGCGAAATCGACTAATCTCTGGGAACGGCGGATCGGCATCATGTCCACTTTTCATTTTATCCGGCAACACCTGTTTGATGACGCGCTCGCAATTTCGCTAATTCTGCTGCATGATACGGAAGATTTGATCCACAAAGCCGTGGGTTGGATGCTGCGGGAAATTGGTAATCGCGACCTAGAAACAGAGGAAATCTTTCTTAAAAAATATTATACACAAATGCCCCGCACCATGCTACGTTACGCCATCGAAAAATTCCCGGCAGTGGAGCGGCAAGGCTATCTTAAGGGAACAATTTAATATCAACGATTTACAGGAGCGAAAATGCAATACACCAATTTAGGAAGAACCGGTCTTAGAGTCAGTCGACTCTGTTTGGGAACTATGAATTTTGGACCCCATACCAGCGAGCCGGATAGTTTTAAAATCATGGATGAAGCCCTGGAACAAGGTATCAATTTCTTCGATACAGCCGACGTCTATGGCTGGGAGATCGGTGAAGGTATCACCGAGTGTATTGTTGGTCGCTGGCTGGCACAGGGTAATCGCCGCGATAAAATTGTGTTGGCTACCAAGGTATACGGTAAAATGGGCGAAGGTGAAAACGACCGCGGTCTGTCGGCCTATCATATTAAAAAGGCCTGCGAAGATAGCTTAAAAAGATTACAAACTGATCATATTGATCTATATCAAATGCACCATGTGGATCGCAGCACGCCCTGGGAAGAAATCTGGCAGGCCATGGAACAATTGATCCGCGAAGGCAAGGTGCTCTATGTAGGCAGCAGTAATTTTGCGGGGATCAATATAGTTCAGGCTCAGTATGAAGCACAGTCACGTCATTTCATGGGACTGGTATCCGAACAAAGTTTATACAATCTGAATTCCCGTATGATCGAACTGGAAGTTATCCCGGCCTGCCAGCAACAGGGCATGGGATTAATACCATGGAGTCCTCTGGGCGGTGGACTGTTAGGCGGTATATTAAAGAAAACAAATCAGGCTCGTCGCGACAGTGAATTAGTACTGAAACGACTGGAAAAAAGTCGGAACCAGGTAAAACAATATGAATCATTTTGTCAGATAGCTGGTGAAAAACCAGCCGATATAGCCTTAGCCTGGTTGCTGAACAATCCGGTGGTAACGGCACCGATTATCGGTCCCCGGACGATGGAACAGTTCACCGGCAGTTTGAGCGCATTAGATATCAGCCTCGATGAAGAAACACTTATCAAACTTGATGAAATCTGGCCAGGTCCGGGAGGTCAAGCTCCTGAAGCCTACGCATGGTAGTAATAAAATCTGATCGTCATCCTATCGGTTGATAAATTTTAACGTCATTTTAAATTAAAAACAGTTAACTAATGAATAAAGATATTCGAATTATTGTCACTGGTGGAACCTTCGATAAGGAGTACAACGAATTAAACGGGGAGTTATTTTTCAAGGATTCGCATGTAAGTGATATGCTTAAATTGGGTCGATCACGTCTGAAAATCAATGTACGGACTCTGATGATGGTTGACAGTACCGAAATGACAGAAGACGACCGGGAAATAATTACCAAAAACTGCGAAAAGACTGCTGAAGACCATATCGTGATTACCCATGGTACAGATACTATAGTTGAAACTGCCTCCATCATCGCTGCCGCTAAACTTAATAAGACAATTGTACTGTCCGGTGCGATGATACCATATACCTTTGGTAGTTCCGATGGTCTGTTCAACCTGGGTAGTGCAATTGCTTTTGTCCAAACTCTGCCATCAGGGGTTTACATTGCTATGAACGGTCGTTACTTCCCATGGGATAACGTGAGAAAAAATCGAAAAATTGGTGAGTTCGAGCAAATAAATACTAAGGAAGATTAAGATCCTGTTCTTGTATTTACCCGGCACAGATTTAGAATATATAAATTATAGTTCGACATAATTTCAATTCGAACACTAATCGCATAAAACAATGGTTTTATAGACAATGGCAAATGTATAATTATGTACTATAGATGAGTATCAAGCAGGAGTTATGAAGAATGTCAAAATTTAATCTGTTTCCTCAAACAGGTCTTTTTGAGGACTGCACTTGATTAGACTGTCCTGTTGAAAAAGATATTAAAATATAGTTTCGCAACCGTTGCCCTGCTCATTACGGCATTTGGTATTTGGATCTGGTTCGGACTATTTACCGGTCCTGGTGCTTTTAAAATCAATGAATATCATCCATTTAAATCAGAGCGAGCACGTTCACGATATTTAACCTATTATTCGGAACGATTGTCCGAGTGGCCGGTGGCGTTTGAAGATCGCCATGTAGCTACCTCAGATGGTACAACCTTCGTAAGAATCAGCGGTCCGGAAAATGCGCCTACATTGGTTCTATTACCATCCGCTTCAGGAAATAATTTGATATGGTTGCCGAATATCGCAGCATTGGCTCAGAATTTCCGGGTTTACACAATCGATAATATTTATGATTTCGGACGTAGTATTTACCTGCGCAAATTCACGACCCCGGATGATTTCACATCCTGGTTAGACGATCTTTTCACCAAACTAGAATTAGGCAATAATTTTTACCTGGGCGGGCTTTCATATGGCGGCTGGCTGACCAGTCAGTACGCGTTAAGGTATCCAGAACGACTTAATAAAATTGTTTTACTGGCGCCTGTAGCAACAGTTCAACCATTGCCACCGGAATGGGCGAAAGTTGCCATCAAAGCTATTCTCCCCCACCGACGTTTCATACGCCAGATGGTAGACTGGATGTTTCCGGTTCTAATCCAAACACCGGAAGGTCGGGAATTAGCCGAAGTAATGATGGAAGATGCCTATCTTGGCTTACGCAGTTTCAAGCTGAAAATGACTGTAAATCCAACGGTTTTATCGGATCGGGATTTACTTCAACTGCAACAAATACCAACATTGTTCCTAGTTGGTGACCAGGAAGTGATTTACCAACCCCAAGCAGCCTTGGATCGTCTCAATCTGGTAGCACCCGAAATCCGAACATTTTTAGTGCCCAACGCCGGACATGATTTAACAATCGTCCAGTCTGATCTGATTAATGATCGAATAACAAGTTTCATCATTGGTCCTTGAACGTTTTCAATAGTTTGTTCATCAAATGAAAAAGTTTACAATAGCATTACCTCAATTAAGATTTATTTCATCAGAAGAATGTAAATATTTACCTGGAGGATTAAATGAAAAACGGTTCACGTCGGGTTTATCAGTTTCTTATGGCTACTTTCCTGCTCTATCCAACCATCTCAACAGCCGACATTAATTTGATCCCTCAACCAAACCAGCTTGATATTGGCACTGGCTATTTTATTCTCAATGAGCATAGCAAGATTGCCGTCACACCGGAAACTGAACAGATCGGACTGTATCTGGCCCAAATCATTACTAAGCATACCGGCTGGGAACTTGCCATATTGCCTCTGACAAATCGAGCTGAGCCAAATCTAATAATTTTATCCGTGGATAGCCTAACTGACAATGACGCTGAAGGTTACCACCTTGATATTGATGAAAAGCAAATTCTTTTATCGGCAGCCAGCCCGGCCGGTGTATTTTACGGCTGCCAAACCCTGCGGCAATTATTACCTAAAAATCCTCAGGAACTTCAGCGAGTCAAGCAGTCCGGAACCTGGCAAATACCCAGCTTAAGAATCAGCGATTTCCCCCGCTTTGCCTGGCGGGGCATGATGCTGGATGTGTCCCGGCACTTTTTCCCATTGCAATTCATCAAGGAATTAATCGATTATCTATCCTACCATAAACTGAATACTTTTCATTGGCATTTAGTGGATGATCAGGGTTGGCGAATTGAAATCAAACGATACCCCAAATTGACCGAAATCGGCGCTTGGCGAGTCGATCGGCCTGATGAAATCTGGGGTATGCGAAAACCGCAACAACCCGATGAAAGCGCGACTTATGGCGGTTATTACACCCAGGAAGATATCCGTGAAATCGTTCAATATGCCCGGGAAAGATTCATTACTATCGTACCGGAAATCGAAATGCCGGCTCACGTTACTTGTGCCCTGGCAGCTTATCCCCAATTATCCTGCACTGGCGGTCCCTTTACCGTGCCCACTGGCAGTATCTGGCCAATTAAGGATATTTACTGCGCCGGTCGAGAAGAAACATTTGAATTTCTGGAAAATGTTCTGACCGAAGTAATCGATCTTTTCCCCGGGGAATATATCCATATCGGCGGCGATGAGGCTCATAAAGGTGAATGGAAACAATGTGATTCCTGTCAGACCCGAATTGCTGTCGAAGGTTTGCAAGATGAAGCGGAGCTTCAGAGTTATTTTATCGGGCGAATTGAAAAATTCTTAACAAAACACAATCGGAAACTGATTGGCTGGGACGAAATTCTGGAAGGTGGGCTGGCACCGGAAGCTACAGTCATGTCCTGGCGTGGAACTAAAGGTGGAATCGCCGCCGCACAGGCTGGTCATTACACGGTAATGTCGCCGGTTTCCCATTGCTACCTCAACTGCTACCAAGGCAACCTGGCCCTGGAACCGCTGGCTCAGAGCGGCTATCTTCCATTAAGCAAAGTTTACTCTTTTAACCCGGTACCCAAAAGATTAACAGCACAGCAATCCAAATTTATTCTCGGCGCTCAGGCCAATCTCTGGGCGGAATTTATACCCGATCCTAAACACGCCGAATATATGCTTTTCCCGCGTCTCTCTGCCCTATCGGAGATACTGTGGTCGTCCCGGCAAAATCAGGATTGGGATTCGTTCCGGACTCGCCTTACCAATTTCTTTTCATTTTACGATTTTTACAATATCAATTATTCCACCAGTGCTAGACAGGTGCGATTGCACGCAAAACCCCGCAGATTTAGTAAAACAATTAAGATCAGCATGGATACGGAGTTGCCAGGGTTGGACATCCGCTATACAACCGATGGAAGTACTCCTACTCCCCAATCCCAGCTATACACAAAACCGCTGCGAATCAAAGAAACGGTAGCTATCAAGTCTGCAACTTTTGAAAACGAAAATGTCGTCAGCCCTATATCGGAATTAGCTTTTCAGGAACATCTGGCGCTAAAACGAAAGGTAACCACGGAATTTCAATATCACTGGCGCTACCGCGCTGGTGGAAAGGACGCTTTAACCGATGGAATTCGCGCCTCGGACCATTATCGCGATCAATACTGGCAAGGCTATCGGAAAGTTGATTTTAATGTCGTGGTTGATCTGGGTCGCTCCCGAAGAATAAGTTCTATTTCGGCTGGTTATCTGCAAGATGTTAAGGTAGGTATTTTTATGCCCAGGGAGATCGAATATTCGATCTCTCGAGATGGAATAACCTATCAGGTTATAGGCCTACCAGCTATCGATATGGCGGTTGAGCAACCGGGTCCCATAAAAAAGGATATCGAAGTTAGTTTTGCTCCCATCCGCGCCCGCTATATTCGGGTTAAAGCAATAAATATTGGTAGTTGCCCAGATTGGCACTATGGCGCTGGTAAAGACGCTTACATTTTCGTGGATGAAATTGTGGTGAATTAATCAATTGCTGGTATTTTAATCGGATAAACAAAAACAGCCCATAGCTTCAGCTATGGGTAAATTTCAGGATTGCTACTATTAAAGCCATGGGCAATTTTTATCGTTTTCCTTATCCCCCTTTCCTTCATAAACTCACCCTTATACTTATCATAATTCACATTTCTATTATGGAGAAGGAACTATGACCAAAGCGGGATTTGCTATCACTAAATATCCGGACTCAGTTGAAATCTATCGTAAGCTTGATCTGCTGCTAAGTCAACCGATTCTACCGCTTAAACCGCAGGCACTGGACAAATACCTAAAATGGTTTGACAAAAAATGTCCCAAATCGAAGGAGTTGATTAACCAGGCTAAAGAGGTGATCCCCGGTGGAGTACAGCACAACCTGGCCTTCAACTATCCCTTTCCCCTGGTGTTCAACAAAGCTGAGGGCGCTTACCTCGAAGATATTGACGGTAATCGCTACATCGATTTCCTCCAGGCCGGCGGCCCCACTGTGCTGGGTAGCAATCCTCGTGTTGTACGTAACAAAGTGCTGGATCTACTCAATACCTGCGGACCATCTACAGGACTCTTCCACGAATACGAATACAAGCTGGCCGAATTTATCTGTTCGCGGGTTCCGGCAGTGGATAAGTACCGTGCCCTGGGCAGCGGTACCGAGGCTGTGATGGCAGCAATCCGGGTAGCCCGGCTGGCGACCAAAAAGAAAAAGATCATCAAAATCGGTGGCGCGTATCACGGCTGGAGCGATCAAGTGGTTTACGGTATGCGCATACCCGGCACCGGCCGTTTCGAAGCTCATGGTATCCCCCGGGCTTGTACCGCTCATACCCAGGAGGTTCGCCCCAATAATCTAAATGCATTGGAGCGTAAATTAAAATTTAATAAAATCCGTGGAGGTACTGCAGCGGTGATTCTGGAACCGGTAGGACCGGAGTCAGGCACCCGCCCCATGCCCTACGATTATAATAAAAATGTCCGTGATCTTTGTGACAAATACGGTGCCCTCTTGATCTTTGATGAAGTGGTGACTGCCTTCCGGATTGGCATTAGTGGTGCCCAGGGTTAT
>JABMPO010000309.1 GCA_013203015.1 Fidelibacterota bacterium | reverse complement strand
GCCGGTGCAGGAGAGACCCAGATCGAGGTTGATCGACGGCTAATCCGCGATCGCATCAGCAAGCTTAAGAGAGATCTGGTGAAGATTGATAAGGAACGAGAAACTCAGGGAAAGCGGCGTAAAGATTTGTACCGGGTTGCTTTAGTTGGATATACGAATGCCGGTAAGTCAACCCTGATGAATAACCTGAGTGGGTCTGATATCTATATTCAGGATCAATTATTTGCAACTCTGGACACCACGATTCGGTCAGTTGCTATTGATGATAAACATAAAATACTGCTAAGTGATACCGTTGGATTTATCAGAAAATTACCCCATCATCTGGTTGCCAGCTTCCGCAGTACATTGAAAGAAGTAACGGATTCTGATCTGATAATAGTAGTCCTCGATTCGTCGTCCCCTCAAATTTTAGATCATCTGGAAACGATTCAAGCGGTTCTCAAGGATTTGAAAATTCATGATAAACCGGCCCTGACCGTATTGAACAAAATTGATATAGTCACTGATCAAAATGACGTTCAAATATTACAAACCAAACTGCCGGAAGGAATAATGCTATCAGCCCGGGATCACCTGCGGCTTGATCGACTACTGATCGCTATTCAGGCGAAAATGGATTCCGGCAATAAAACTAGTGCTCTGCGCCTTGGTTACCATCAAGGTAAGTTGTTAGCGCAAGCTCAAGACGATTTTGAAATATTAAGTCAAGAATATCTGGACGATTGTATTTTGCTTACTATTCGGGGACGGGCCGATAAAGTAGACCGGATCGTTAGCAGAATAGATCACCACGGGTAAACCCGTGGTGCTTTGTCTTCGACCGTATAAAAAAAGCCCCGACATGTTACAACATGTCGGGGCTTAAATGATCCCGTTTCAGACTGCATTTCATAGACCGCGTTTTATTACGGTGGAGGCCTCCCGAAAACAGCAAACTTCCTTTACCCCGATTGCTCAGGGAAGGCCTGTTTTTTGTGTTCGAAGTTCAGCTTCCTAGATATATTGATTGTAGATCTTGAAATAGCTTTGCCTAAAACGGGAAGTGTCAAAAAGCTTTCACAAATATATAGGTTGACCCTAACGTGATGCAATTAAAAACGGTTTTACTGCTGATTTATTCTTTGCTTTAGTAACCGATTAAGTCTATCACTTTTGATCATATCTTGTCCAAAATGGAGATTTTTTCTCCTTCTGAAATAGATACAAGAACCGCGCCAATCGCGTCACAGGTAAATAGATCTAATCCGTTTGGAGTTTCCTGCCTTCTAGCGCATCAACAACTGCCGCGCCCACCGCATCGCCCCACACGTTTACAGTCGTGCGACAACGGTCTAAAAACCAATCGATTACCAAAATAAGTGATATACCTTCAATCGGTAGATTTACCGCCTGCAATACGATTACCATTGTTACCAAGCCGGCTTCCGGGATACCAGCCGCGCCAATGGCGGCCAGAGTTGCAGTGAGAAAAATTACCACCATCTGAACCGAACTCAGGTCAATACCGTATATCTGGGCAATGAAAATCGCCGCAACCGCTTCGTATAGGGCGGTTCCATCCATATTAATTGTGGCACCCAGTGGTAAAACAAAACTAGCCGTCCGCTTAGAAACACCACTGCCACTGGTCACGCATTCCATTGTCATTGGAATGGTTGCCGCGCTGGATGCGGTGGAAAAAGCGGTTGTCAGGGCGGGAGCAGTATTTAAAGTATAGCGCCGGACATTTTGCTGGCCGAAAAAGCGCAAGATCAGTGGTAGTACAATCATCCCATGAATTGACAAGCCTATAATAACCGTAGCGGCATATTTCCCCAGCCGAATTAATTCGGGTCCGAAGCCGCTGAAACCGCCGGCATCACCCAGCCGCCCGGCGATTAATGCGCCGATGCCCACCGGAGCGGTCAGCATCAGGAGGTGGACAATTTTCATTATGGCCTCATTGAGGCCTACAAATACTTTGATAACCGGTTTACCGGTTTTACCAAGTGTAGTCAATACACCGCCTAACAATAATGAGAATATTATCAATGGTAATACGTCATTATTGGCCATGGCATTAAATAAATTGCGCGGAATTAATCCTACCACTACGTTGCGTAAAACCGCTCCCACCGAACGGGATTTTCCTTTTACTTTTTCCACAATTGCCAGATCGATCCGTAAACCCTGGCCGGTGGCGTTCGGTTGGATTTGCTCACCAGCCGGATTTTCCCACTGCTTTACGGTAATACGCGGTAAATCGGTTCTGGTGATTTGTTCCACCACCCCGCGAATATTTTCCTGGTCGGAAAGAATTACCATATAGCGTTCATCGTAACTGCGTCCCGAACCTGGTGAACCTAAAATGATTGTGTTCCCTTCGACTTGATATGACATGTCCGCCATTAGTTCACCACCCCGCAGAGCAATCCGTTCATCTTCCGTGTCGGCACTGCCCGGTTGTACCAGATTGACGAGTGTGATTCCCACAATGACCGACAGAGCGGTAGTAGTCATATAATAAATAATTGTTTTGCTGCCGATTCCACCTACCCGGCGAATATCTCCCAGCCGGCTGATCCCAACCGTCATGGAAGCCATTATCAATGGCACCACCAGCATTAACAAAGCACGAATAAATAATTCGCCAATAAATTTGATAGCCAGACCACCGGTAGGCCAGAAGCCTCCGAACAAAACACCACAGACAATACCGATTACAATGCCGAATAATAATTTATTTGAGTTTGTTAGACGTTTAATGATGCCACTCCTTTTTTTAGTTTACCAGTGATCGAATTTAATTATCATGGGCAGAAATTGTAATCAGTAATTGGTGACAGTAATAAGTGATTAGTGAGATAAATGAGTTGGCCTTCAGCCAGTAAGAAGCGTGAGCTGTAAGTGATTGTAATATTTGATTACTAATAAGTAAAAAGCAATCAGTGAAATCTGCCTGTCCACCGTAGCCTTGGCGTAGGAGGATGCAATCTGTGGTTCGAATAGTTTTTTTCTTTTATCCTTCAAATATTTTCTCAGTTATCTTTGTGCCTCCGTGGCTCCATGGTC
>JABMPO010000308.1 GCA_013203015.1 Fidelibacterota bacterium | reverse complement strand
TTATAACTCCTTAATTGCAGGCAGAACCGCAACAGACTTTGGTAAATAAATACGCAAATTTATCTCGAAGTTCTTCAATTCGCTGATTGTCGATGCAATAGCAGGTTTTGGGACCTTCAACATTTCCCTGAATTAATCCAACTCGTTTCAGCTCCTTTAAATGCTGAGAGACGGTTGCCTGGGATAATGGCAATTGATCGACAATATCACCGCACATGCAAAGATTCAGGTCGGTAAGAATTTTCAAAATTCGGATTCTTGCCGGATGCCCCAGCGCTTTTGCTACATCAGCCAGACTGACATCCTCTGCTTCGAATTGATTTAGTTTTGCTTCTGCCATAATTAATCTCTTATCGTATATCGTCAATTTACGATGAACATATAATATGCCAAATACTTTATTCATTTATTTTCAGTAAATTCTATAGATTATCGCGCTATTAGCCTGATCTGCGTATCAGTAATGAAGGCCAGTTAGCCCTGTCGCTAGCTGCAACAAAATTCGGGGGACGACCTTAATTAACGGCTTGAATCGGGAGGTTCAAAATGAAATCAATAATATTTATTGTTACCACCGCTATTTTCATGCTGGTAAATTTCACTAGCGCTCAAACACCAGAGGGTGATATTCCCGACAATGAAAAACTGGTGATCCTGTGGACCAGCGGTGACCGGGATGTGGCTCTAAAAATGGTTTTTATGTATGCCGGTAATGCCCCGCGCTTTGAATGGTGGCAACATATAACACTGATTGTATGGGGACCATCCTCAAAATTACTTTCCGAAGATCAGGAAGTGCAGGAATCGTTTCAGAAAATGATGGGGGCTGGAATTGTTGCTAAGGCTTGCAAGGCTTGCGCCGATCAGTACGGCGTTTCCGAAAAATTGGAAGAATTGGGTGTTACTGTAAAATACATGGGCGGTGAACTAACGGATTACATCAAGGGTGATTACAACGTTATTACAATTTAGTATATGACGTAAACCGTTTGAATGGCGTCGGTGATCAACCGCCCTTATTTACACACGTACCGTTACAAGGATGGATTCAACTTCGGTGGAAGATAGGGTGGATATAGGAATATCCAATACCGATTAACGAATGCTGAATTTCGAAGTACATGCCTGTGATACTTCTGAATTCGTTAATCCTTGTTCGATGTTCATTATTTTACACACCCCCGCTACGCGGTCCCCTCTCAAGAGGGGAATACTGCCAAGCACTCTCAAATTCCCCTCCTTGGAGGGGAGGCCTCCGCAGGAGACCGGGGTGGGTCCACCCACAAACCAACTACTCTTTATCATTAATCCAATTTTCAATCGCCGTCAAAACTCCTTCCATATTCCGCTTGACATCCAGATCGTCAAATCTCAGAAAACGGACATCCAATTCTTCCAAACGCTTCTGACGTACACAATCATTGTTATAAGTAAAATCGTGGCTGGCGCCATCGATCTCAATTGCTAATTGCAGCTCAGAGCAATAAAAGTCGACAATATAATTATCGATTGGTTTCTGTCGGTCGAAATCATACCCGCACATTTGCTTACCCTTCAAATGCTGCCATAACAATACTTCAGAGAGTGTCATGTTGTTGCGCAGGTTGCGAGCCAGTCGCTTCAAATCCGATCTATAAGGAATTATTTTCTTTTTCATACATCACCTAAATTGAAATATTTAATATAAGAAATGTACAAGTGTTCACCGTTCACAAATTCTTGGTTCTATTTCATTGTTTGACACACCCCTTCCCACTTTGTGGGTTCCCCTCTCAAGAGGGGATAAAAAACACGCGCGCACAAATTCCCATCCTCGGAGGGGTGTCCCAACGAAACGGAGTGGGTACGGGAATATCCAATACCGATTAACGAATGCTGAATTGCGAAGTACATGCCTGTGATACTTCTTAATTCGTTAATCCTTGTTCGATGTTCATTATTTTACACACTCCCCGCTGCGCGTTCCCCTCTCAAGAGGGGAATACAACCAAGCTCTCTCAATGGAATTAATCAAACTGGATTTTCACGCTTTCATTCTTGCCGACCTTGTTGCCCCGGACATCCTCGTATACATCACGGCATAACTTGGTCATTGTTGAGTCAAGCTCGATTCCATCAACGATAAATTTTTCAGCATCTACCTCGATTATATTCACTTCGTCGGGTGGATAAACATCATTCGACCACAAAGTTTCCTGCAATTTTTTCCGCAAGACCTTGAAAGATAAGGTCTCGTGTCGGATCCCTATTATCTCCCGATTGACTTCCGCCAGTTCAGATTTCATTACGGCCATCTCTTTTAACATTAATTCCATCTCGAATAATTTTTCAACCGAACTTAATTTTTCTGATTCGATCAATACTTCCAGTTCCCGCAATTCCGGGAGTAATTCACTCATTCTCTCCATTTCCAGCATTTCCAGAATTTGCTTATGATACTTACCATATTTGCGTGCGGGGACCTCCCCACCATTATCATAGACCCGGATTATTTTTTTTGACCCTTTGATATACTCAATTACTGTAGAGTCTTTCGAGAGAAACCCTGATTTCAGAATGATAACCTTGCCGGTGTCAAGGCTGTCAGCAACCGAAACATTTACATAATGTATCTTTTCTGCCTGCGACCAGTTAAATGCGATTATCGCAACGACAATTATTAACCAACGATTTATAGGAACCATAGAATTATCCTTTCAAATTGTAGTCGAAAGCTATCGCCCCAAATCTATAGTAATTGAATTAATGACTCGTATGCCTTGCCCACTGGCATGAACCCGGTAAAACCTGCCAATTCACGCTTGCGTCATATTTAGACCCGTTCATGCCAGTATTGACCTGGCGTTTGACGGATTACAAAATCATTGCTTAGCCAGATGTATATTGGATCGTCCAAATTGGCGTCAGATTAAATGAAATCGCGAGTCGAACATATTATTATTACAATCCTGGTGACGGTTGCTTTTTATTCAATCACCATCCCAAAATTACAACCGGTATTCATGGGAGCATTTAATTCTGTGGACGGCAGCATTTACCTGGCTCGTTTCGTTGATATTCTAATTACTCTATTAATAATTTTTACCATAAGCTTGCGACTTATCCCGCGCCAGATTGCCCTGCGAAAACCTGTACTTTTATTAGTTTGGTCGATTGGAATACTGATCCTGGCATCACTGGTGGAATATCAGCTTGATATAATTATTTTGAAATTGTTTAACCTGCCCACCAGCCCTAATCAATTTTCAGATAAAATGCTGCAATACCGCCACCGGATCAGCTATGATATCGGAATTATAGCAGGCAATTCTATGGTACTGGTATTTGCCTTTCTCTATGGGATTAGCAGGGACTGGCTGCAACGCTACCGGCAACAGAATCAGTTGCAACAGGAAAAGTTAAAGGCCGATGTAGCCTTCCTACGCACCCAAGTTAATCCCCATTTTTTCTTTAATTCACTGAATAATATTTATGCGATCACCCAGCGTAATAATGACAGTGAAGGCGGGCGGGCGATTATGAAACTGGCCGGCATGATGCGTTATATGATTTATGAAAGTGACAGTGAGTTCGTACCGCTCGCAAAAGAGGTGGAGCTACTGAATAATTATATTCAGGTAGCCCAATTGAAATACCATACAGACGATCCTCTGACTGTTAATTTCAACTCGTCCGGTATCAATAACGGACAAGAGATTGCACCCCTGATCCTGTTACCATTCGTGGAAAATGCCTTTAAACATGGAATTAATAGCAAGGGCGAGGGCAATATTGCCATTACTATTGGTGTGATTGATGAGCAACTTAATCTACTGGTAGAGAATTCAGTTTTTCCG
>JABMPO010000307.1 GCA_013203015.1 Fidelibacterota bacterium | reverse complement strand
GCTATTACCAGGTGAGCCCAGTGCTGATCGGTTCCGACAGTAATTTCAAAGGAACTGATCAGGTCAAAACTTTCCGGATTTGGCCGGATTAAACCAACTTTGCCATTATCACTATAATGATAGATCAGACCTTCAGCGAAAATAACGTTACCTTGTCCCAGGCCGGGATCGGTAAAGGTTTCCTCGCCGGTTTCCCATTTCAGGCAATGCCACCCAGGCCGTTGATGGCTGGTGCCATAAATATAATCATCGAGGACAATAAAAGCTTCCTTCTGGCTATCGAGGGTCTCATTGCGCCAGACTTCCTTTATATCCTCCCCATCAGGTGAAAGAATCAATTGGACTCCACCAACACCATAACCACTCACACAATAAATTTTACCGTCCTGGTAGTAAGGCGTATTGGGATTTATATCATAAGATGTACGATGTTTATGCTTCCACAATACAGCCCCATTATCGGCATCGACACCGATAATAAATTGATCCGTCATTGTTACAATAATTCGCTTGCCACCATGTTCAAATAATACCGGCGAGCAATATGCCGATCGACCACCACCACCGGGGCTGGACCAGATTTTTTCACCAGTGAATCGATTCAGGGCGACAACATTGTCCTCACTGCCACCGGGAGTGCAGATCACCCGGTCGCCATCGATAAGTAGAGATTCGGTGATTCCCCAGCGGATGTTACGAGCACCATATTCCTCAAACAGATTAGTTTTCCAGACTTCGGATCCATCAGCGGCATTCAGGCAGACTACTGCACCGTTGGTACCCTCGACGTATAACAAATCACCGACAACAATCGGTGTTGTGCGGGTGCCGGGATAATTGCGGTTCCACTCGTTGCCGTAATCCCGCTTCCAAAGTAGTTTCCCAGCTTTATCAAATGCAAATACATAGCCAATTTCTTCGACCATGCCGGTGGTATAGATCATTTTTTCGGTCACAGCCGCCGAAGCAAAGCCCTGACCGAGTCCGGTAAAGGACCAGATCAGTTCAGGTCCGCCTTCCGGCCAGCTCTGCAGGAGACCGGTTTCAAGGTATTTACCATCACTATTAGGACCGCGCCAATTGGATGTAACATCATCCGCAACTAAAAACGCAACTGCTATTAATAAAATCCCGCCAATTCTTAGGTTCCGCTTAAGGAAGTAGTTCATCATTCAAGACTCCGGTTATTTGATCATAAGTGCCAATTTAAAGAGCGTGTATTTCTGATATAACAAAGCTGGTTTTACTGCTCGAAAATGGTTGCCGCAAACCAGTCTAACTAGCATTAGATAAGTTCCCCACAGCTATGGCGAAAGAAAAATTTACTTCTACCTACTTATCAGGCATGGATTTTAATAATAATCCTATGAAACAGGATAACAATATTCGCTTAACGGTTAATAATTATATTTCGTCTATTACTATTACCCCTGAATTGCTGAACCTGCCCATATCCTGCAATAATTCAACCCCCTTCTGTAAATCAACCATTTCAGTTACCAGCTTGCCTGGGTCTAATTCCCCAGCTGCAATCATTTTAAAAATACGCTGATAATCGGCAGCCGGCATACCGTGACTGCCAACGATTTCCAACTCATTAGCAGTTACCAGTTCCATTGGTATGGGCGGACGGAAATGATCGCCTGCCAGTAATCCCACTTGAACATGTCTACCTCGTTTGCGTAGACCGGCAATCGAATTACTGCAAGTCTCTATAGTACCAACAGCGTCGATTGAAACATGCCCTCCACCCCCGGTCAACTTGCGAATGGCGTCAACTGGATCGTCTTCATTCCGGCCGTTTATTGTCACATTGGCACCCAGTTGGGCAGCCAGTTTCAGCTTTTCATCAGCGATATCAACTGCCAGAACTCGGGCACCAACTGCTCTGCCGATCATTATGGCCGCGAGACCAACACCTCCACAGCCATGGACAACTAACCATTGCCCGGCTTGCAGCTGACCCTGATCCAGGACAGCCCGAAATGATGTAATAAAACGGCAGCCCAGGCTGGTCGCGGCAACAAAATCAAGATTATCAGGCAAGCGAACCAGGTTCTGGTCGGCATAGTGGATGGCCACCAATTCTGCGAATGATCCCCAATGGGTGAAGCCGGGCTGGAACTGGTGATCGCAGACCTGGGGATTGCCGGTGGTACATTGGGGACAGGTACCACAACCACAAACAAACGGCAATGTAACCCGCTCGCCACCCTGCCATTTCTTAACTCCACTTCCAACTGCCACGATTTCCCCGGCCAGCTCGTGTCCGGGAACATGTGGTAGCCGGATATCAGGGTCGTGTCCCTGCCAGCCGTGCCAGTCACTGAGACAGATACCAGTGGCTTTGACTGCTATTATTACCCCGTTTTCAGGTACCTGCGGCTCGGCAACTGATCTGATTGATATCGATCCTTTAAATTGTTCATAGTAAGCTGCTCGCATGGATTAACTTTCTTTGATGGGCTTAAATGGTATTATTACCTTCCGAAGGTTTGAATACCTTCGAATGGTTTTTTGCCAAAGTTTGCGCAAGTGATTCATTATGTTATTTTACCAATAACAGGATAACACCACCTACTGCTACCACAGCGCCAATTATAGCTCTGACTGAAACGTGCTCTTTACTAATAAAGATCACCGATGGGATCAGAAATATCGGTACCAGTGCGGTAATTGTCGATGCTACTCCCGCGGTGATATAATGTAGTGCCAGCAGGGACAACGATACACCCAGGAAAGGTCCAACAAATGAAGCCGCGGTCATGAAACCCATGGCCGGTCTATTTCCCAGAGCCGCAAATACCTTACTCCAGATTTTCCGGTAAAACAGAAAGGGAATAAAACCGACGATACCAGCAATGATTCGAATCTGGGTTGCGCCAAACGGTTCCAGAAAATTACCCTCAATCAACATACCATATTTGCTTAAAATATAGCCGGTGGCTTGCCCAACTGTTCCCAAGAAAGCAAATAACACCCCACTAACAGTGACCACCCGGACTTTACGATTACCTGTGGCCGATCGGCCTGACCGCTCCAGAATAACCCAACCTACCCCCAACAATGTCACAACCATTCCCAACCCTTGCAATAATGAGTATTTCTCATCCAGAAAAATCATACCCAGAATCGCTGAAATCGGTGCAGCTAAAGTCATGATTAACATCGATAGTCTCGGTCCGATGACCACAATAGCTTGGAAAAGGAATAGATCACCCACGGCAAACCCGATAAAACCAGATAAACCTAGCCATATCCAGGCGTGGATTGGGAAATCCAATGGAATTGGAACTCCTCTAACAATCATCGATATTATACAAAAGAAAATGAGAGCCAGAACCAGTCGCCACCAGTTGACCACAGTTGCCCCTACCCTTTTTCCAGCCGCCTCGAACATTTGTGAACCAAATGTCCAGCACAGAGCGGTACCTAATGCAGCCAGTTCACCAAAATAGGCAAAGTTCATCAGCCATTAGCTCGGGTTAATTTATTAATTAACTTCGGCAGATCCGTTAATAGACCAGAGAAATCAGGTACTGGTAAGTCAGTTTCATCCTTTGCAGCCAGGGAATGGCTTAATTCTAACGATAACTGTTCTCCATCAGTAGCCAGGTAGGTATTCATTCCCAAACGGGAAGCAATCATGTCGTTCAAGGCATCATTTCCAACCATAAGGCAATCCTCGGGAGCGACCTCAACTTTTTGGCAAATAGATTCGTAATAAAGGATATTGGGCTTGCAGAAGCAGCTATTTTCGACACTTGTTATCAGGGTCATTTCAAAGCCGTCCAGTCCAGCCCAACTCAGTTTTAGTTTTTGGACGGTCATGGGAAACATGGGATTAGTAGCAATAACTGTCTTTAGCCCTTTTCGCTTTAAAGATGCAAACAGTTCGGCTACTCCCGTTACTGGAATCATCAATTTTTCGAAACGCTGAAATTCATTTTCATAATAGGAGTTGAACCGCTGCATAAGCTGTTCACCAGATTCATTTAAACCACTTGAAAATGTTTCCAGAAATAAGGCAAGATTAGTCTGGGACCCATCGTTGTCAACCATGACTCTGGTTGCACTCATCATGCGATCATAAAATTCATCCGGTGATAGGACATCTCGAAAATGGATATACAACCCTGCTATATAATCATGGTAAAATTGTTTTTCACTGTAAAGCAGAAGTGTATTATCAAGATCGAAAAGGATGGCTTTTAGAGGCATTCAATTTCCTACCTGGGTAATTGTTAAGATCACTAAATCAATGTTTTAATCAAATTTCTTAGATGTGAAAATAAGCTGCCATATATTAATAACAGAAGGTTGATATGCTAT
>JABMPO010000306.1 GCA_013203015.1 Fidelibacterota bacterium | reverse complement strand
GATTGGGACGAAGATTTACAATCACTCCCATTAATAAACCACCGGCGGACCCACCAACTGCCGCCAGTTTAGCCGGGCTGGTATAATTTTTTTCCACCAGATAATCGGCACAATCGATGAGATCATTAAAGGTATTCATCTTATTCAAAAATTTGCCGTCCTCATACCAACTGCGTCCCAGGTAGCTGCTGCCGCGGATATGGGCGATGGCATAGATAAATCCCCGGTCAACCATGCTGAAGCGATGCGATCGAAAACGGGGATCAGTATTGTAACCATATGATCCATAGCCATACAAGTAAAGAGGATTATCACCATTTCGTATCATACCTTTGCGATATAAAATAGAGATTGGTATGGTCTCACCATCGCGTGCGGTAGCAAATATTCGGGCAGTCTCATAATCTTCGGGATCATAACCACCTAATACTTCATCCTGTTTTTTCAACTCCCGTTCCCTAGTTATCAAATTATAATCATAAACTGAATTAGGAGTAATGTATGAGGAATAATTGAACCGGAGAAAATTTGAATTGAAATCAGGGTTATCATCCAGGGATATTTTATAGGTTGCCTCTGGAAACTCAATTATATATTGATCATTTTCAGAAAGATTATAAACCAGAATCTTTCTGAGACCAAAATCCCGTTCAACTACTATTAAAAAATCTTTGAAGACATCAATTTGATCCAACTTAACTTTTTCCTGATGTCCAATGATCTCAGACCAGTTCGCTTTTTCAGGCGCTGTTACCGGCGCTTCCATCAACTTGAAATTGAGGGCATCATCATTGGTAAGAATGAAAAATCGCTCACCATGGTGTATCACTGAATACTCAACCCGGTATTCCCGCGGATGAATAATCTTAAACTCTCCAGCCGGATTATCGGCATCAAGATAGCGCAATTCGTTAGTAACCTGACTCTCTAAGTCTAAAAATAAATAAGTATGACTTTTTGATTTTGTGATACTCAAAAAATATGACTCATCTGCTTCATGATAAACGAGGGTATCTTGGGTCGGGTCAGATCCGATTCCATGACGAAATAATTTATAGGGACGCATAGCTTCATCAACTGTGGTATAGAAAATGGTCTGATTATCATTGGCCCATTCAAGCGAATAATAGGCGCCGGTAATCTGCTCAGGGTATAATTCCCCTGTCGCCAGATTTTTAATGAATATTGTGAAATCTTCACCACCCGTATAATCAACTGAATAGGCCAGCAAATTATGATCGGGACTCACGGAAAAATCACCAAGATTCATGTATTCCTGATCAGCGGCGATCAGATTTTCATCCAGCAATATTTCCTCACTGCCATCCATATTGCCAATCTTCCGACAATGAATCTCGTACTGCTTACCTTCTTCCGTGCGGCTGTAATAATAATATTGATCAATTTTCACTGGCACTGACCAGTCAGTCTCCTTGATCCGACCTTTCATTTCCAGG
This sequence comes from Fidelibacterota bacterium, assembly GCA_013203015.1. Lineage (GTDB taxonomy): Bacteria > Fidelibacterota > Marinisomatia > Marinisomatales > TCS56 > JABMPO01. Next base: position 5,048 of record JABMPO010000306.1, on the reverse strand, counting down.
AATAACTGCTCCTGAAAATCAACAGTATGAGCCATCACTTTGCTGGTATATTCGTTTTCGGCTCTTAAATAATTCAATACCTCTTCGCTATCTCGATCACGGAGCCAATAGTAATTATCGGTGCGGGTATCGTCAAAAATGGTGAGTGCGTGTGGTTTTAGTTGAGCGACAGGCGGTTTTGGCATTTGATTTTCTATTGTTTCGGAAAGCGTTACAGAAGTATTGGTACGGTTGCAGCCAATGAATAACATTATGGTCAGAAAAAACAACCATCCAAATTGTGATTTCATATACAATTTCCTTAACATTTTGGTGTAATGAAAATCACCGGTTTTACATCCTCTTTAAAATTTGAAAAATCGGTGAAATGTAGTTTCGAATAATTTTATTTTAACAGAAATTCTTCCCAGAAGAGACTCACGGCATTGTAATAATAATCGCGATTGACTTTTTTACGGAAACCATGACCTTCATCCATGGCCACCATATACCAGACATCGCCGCCGTTTGCCTTGATTACATCGCGCATTTGTTCGGCTTCAGTAACCGGAACCCGTGGATCATTAAATCCCTGGACAATGAACAATGGCTTGGTGATTTTATCAGCGTTATTATTGGGCGATATCTTTTCCAGAAAAGCCCGCATCTCCGGAATGCGTTCATCACCGTATTCAGGGCGACGGACATCACGACGATAAGCCTTTGTATTCTCTAAAAACGTTACAAAATTCGAAATCCCAACTACATCGACAGCAGCAGCCAGACGATCATTGTAATGGGTCATGCTGGCAAGTACCATGTAGCCACCATATGATCCACCGAAAACAGCCACTTTATCTTCATTAAGATCGGGATTGTCATCGATCCAGTCTAGAAAGGCGCCAATATCATAAACCGAATTTTCGCGATTGTAACCATTGTCCATTTTCAAATAGGTTTTTCCATAGCCATCAGAGCCACGTACATTGGTGGCCAATACTGCCAGGCCCAATTCATTAATCCAGTATTGAAAAGTTGATGAAAAATAAGGTGTGTACTGACTCTCGGGACCACCATGGATATAGATCACCACCGGATGGGGACCGGGTTTGTCAGGCTTGAATAAAAATGCCGGTATGGACAACCCGTCAAATGAATCCACGTGGATTAATTCCGGCAGAATAAATTTATTGGTATTCAACCCACCGACTTCGCTTTTTGTCCACCGCACCAATTGCTTCTTTTTAATATCAATGACGAAAATGTCGCCGGGAGTCCGAGGGTTATCGATAGCAAGAGCCAGATGGCGGCTATCATTTTTAAAGCTCAATCCGCCAATATCCCCGACGGGAAGTTCGGGCAGGGTAATTTCCCGGAAATCTTTTGTTCGCAGTAAATGTATTTTGGAAATACCGTCTTCATTAGATAAATATGCCAGGTGTTTTCCGTCATCAGTTTGGGCAAAACCGGAAACATCCCAGGGAATATGTCCTGACACCAGCTGTGTTTCCTTGGTGGTAAGATCATAATATCTTAGATGTTTGAATTCAGTATCTTCATCAGAAGTCAGGTAGATTCCTTTTCCGTCTTTACTGAATGCACCCGAACCATAAGCAATAGTTTCTTCACTTGGATTCAATTCGATCATTTCACCGGTTTTCAGATCAATGTAATGAAGATAAGTTTCGGTAATTGAAATATATTTCATTACCAGTACTTTGGAATCGTCCGGCGACCAACTGGTAGCAACCCAGTATCCAGGCTCGGAAACAACTTGCCGCGGCTCACTGCCTTTCAAATCACCAATATATATTTGCATATCGGTACCATTGCCCATATTACTGGTATAGGCAAACTGGGCGCCCGAATTTGACCAGGGTCCCAAACCATTGCGGGATTCCCCATCGGTCAGCATTCTGTGGGAACCATCTTTCAGGTCAAAATAAAATATCTGATAATATTCATTTCCGCCGATATCTTTCGAAAATAAAAATCCATGCTGCTGCGGATCAGGACAGAATCTGCCACCACCTACCGGTTCATCAAAAAAAGTGATTTGTTGACGGATCCCCATTGGTTTTTCAACGAAATGCAATTGGCTGGTCTCGGCAAATCGAGTACTGATCAGCATGCCACTGCCGGTGGGATTCCAGGAACGAAAACTGGCAGATCGCACATTCCGGTATTGCTGGGTGCGAGCTTTGACCGCTTCCGGGATCTCGGGAACATTTTCCATAATCAGGTTACCAACCTGGATTTGTTCCTGGGAAAAAAGAACAGTAATTGACAAAAGCAGGATTAATTTCCACATACGCATGCTAAGCTCCATAGTTTAATCTATAATTTTGGTTTGAATTAATAAGGTCAAGCTACCCATCGAATTTAAGACAATTTTATAATTCATTATGTTGTCAAAATATCAAAAAATATATTATGTGAAACGGGTCGCTCTATTTTCGATTATACCATCAGAGTTTTATTCAGATAAATTTTGACCGGACAATTACAGATCGCTGCAAAAGGCGATGGAATCGTCTTACCGCAGCTGGTACGATGTTCATCAGTATCACAATCAACATAATCATTTTCATTATTCAGCATTATTTCCTGAATGTCAAAATCTTTATTTTCGATACACTGGAACTTAAATGGACAAGCTATGGCTTTCTTCAACCGCTCCAGGTTTTCAATGCTAATCTGCATTTAGTCCTCCAGCTACTTAAAAATATATATGGCTGATCAAATATCTTCTGATATTAGTGCAATATGATATAATAAATATTCCAAAATCGCAATCGAAATCGGATTTGTTTCATGGTTTCGACTCAACTTTCATAAAGTTTTTTCATTCCCGGGCCTACCTGTCATATCACGAGTAGTAGCCATAAGTTTTTTGCACAGAAGAGTAAAATAAACGTTTAGATGTTTCGCTAAATAAGTAGTAGTTTATTTAAATGGAATCCATAAAATGAAATATTATTCAGGGGGTTAAAAATGAGCACAGACAGTTATGAAAAAATCATTGATTTTGCTATTGAACAGGAACAAAAAGCGGCAGAATTATATGAAAAAACGGCTGAGAAGGCAGAAGGCAGTGGAATTGTCACTATTTTAAAAGATATGGCAAAAATGGAGCGGGGCCATGAGGCTAAGCTGAAAGCTTTTAAGGCGGGAAAAGACCAGAAAATCGGCGCCGAAAAAGTTGAGGACATCAGGATCGGTGACTACCTCGTTGATGTGGAGATTACTGACTCCAGCAGCATTCAAGACGTATTGATTTTCTCAATAAAAAGTGAAATGAAAGCCTATGAGTTATATACCAGATTATGTGAGCTTTACGTTGAACCGAAGGAACAGGAATTATTTAGTAATCTGGCAATGGAGGAATTGAAACACAAGAGCGACCTTCAAAAGCTATATGACGATCAGATATATAACGAGAACTAACAAAACTATTCAAAAATCAATACATCAAAATTAATTATTGCTAATGGATATCCATCTTTACTATTTACGGTAGGGACAATTCATTAGTTGTCCCTACAAATGAATTATAAAGTCACACCCTTGATCTTCCGGAATAAATCCACGGCATAAGAATCGGTCATGCTGGCAATAAATTGGGTGGTACTCAATAACGCTTCGTAGCGGCTGGCAAAGTTCTCACGACCGGGTGCCAGGTACTGGTTAGGAATTAGTCGCCGTACTTTTTGATAGCGACTACCACCATCAAACAATGCCCTGGTGAAAATAGTTAGCAAGCCGTTCAATATTTCATAACCAGCGACTTCTACTTCCACTATGTCGGCAGCATTATAGATTTTTTCAGTCGATACAGACTTGATTTCTTCCAAAATGTGTCCTTCGGGAATGACAGCAATCAAGGCATCGTCAAAGCGACCGGACAACAATTTATTCACCACATTCAGAAATTTAGCCGAAATCCGATTGATCAGATGATTTATCACCCGCGCTCGCAGGTAGCCAATCTGTTCCCGAGGGTCATGAATTTGCTTTAGTTTACCATCAATATCGCTGGGAATCCCATCGCTGAACAAGGCAAAATAGTAATCTTGAACTTCCTTAAATGTCACCGACCCGCGTTTGAAGCCATCCTCCAGATCGATAATTAGATAGCCAATATCATCGGCCGCTTCCACCAGAAATGCCAGCGGATGACGATGCCAGCCGCGGTACTTGCCAAATTCCTTTGGTATCAGTCCCACCGCATTTGCAATTATCCCCGCTAGCTCCTCTTCAGCCTGGAAGAATCCATATTTCTTTTCACTGACAACTGGATTATCAATCACCGGCAGGGACGCCTTGGGATATTTCATGAATACTGCCAGACAAGCATTGGTCAACCCTAAACCGCCGGGAGCGCTGGTCTGAGCCGGCAGTGAGTGACTCAGAATCCGGAAACCCAGGGCATTGCCTTCGAAATTTGTAAGATCGGCCTGCTGCTGGGCAGTCAAATCTTTTATCAGGGCAGTACCTGCCCCATCCTGATAAAATTCAGAAATGGCTTGCTCACCAGAATGACCGAAAGGTGGATTTCCAATATCGTGGGCGATGCAGGCCGCGGCGATCACCGACTCAAAATCGGATGGCCGAATATCCAGCGATCTGAAGTATTGCCGGTCATTTTCCACCAGTGTTAATCCCACCAGCCGACCAATGGAGCGGCCAATACTGGATGCTTCCAGGCTGTGGGTCAGGCGAGTATGGATGAAATCCATTCCCGGTAACGGTACAACCTGAGTTTTCGCCTGTAATCGACGAAATGGCGTTGAAAAAATAATCCGATCGAAATCCCGGGAGAAATGATTGCGGGAATCTTCGGCAGAAAGATCCAGCTGGGAATCTTTTCCTAAACGCGATCGATTAAATAATTGCGCCCAATTCAAAATATGACCATTGGTTTAATTCCAGACATCAGATTCTCCATATTTGATAGTGAAAGAGGCACAACAGTTTAGCGATCATCACCTATATTAATACAACCTGAATAACCACCTTTATGACAACGGATAAAATCCTTTCTGCTTCAAATCTGCATTAACGAGCTT
>JABMPO010000038.1 GCA_013203015.1 Fidelibacterota bacterium | reverse complement strand
TTTTCGGATATTATTAATGACAGTATCCGAGAATATGATATTTTAGCACGATTTGGGGGTGAAGAGTTTGTTATCATGTTTTTTGATTGTCCGAAAGAAATGGCATTATCAATTCTCAGCAGAATAAAAGATTGTGTTGAACAAACTGGATTCAAATTCAAAAAGGAATGTATAAATATAACTTTCAGCGCTGGAATAGCCGACACAACTGATTTTCCAAACGATAATCTGAACTGCAATGATATGTTACATCTGGCAGATCAGCGCATGTATATAGCAAAAAAGGCCGGCCGGAATCGCATAAAAATAAATGATTGATCCCCATGATTGTAGATAAGAAATAATCTATGTTAGAGTTACTGTGAATCACAGTTGTATTGAGCTATATCACAGCTTAATTTTCGGTCTGTTTTTATTAAATAGGAAATGAAAGATACTTTATTAAATCGGCTGCTGGTAAATGTACTTGGGATACCCGGTATCCTATTATTAATTTGGCTTGGTGATATTTATTTCGCGGTTTTTATTATCTTAGTTACTTTAATCGCTATCTGGGAGTATTATTCGATTAATGAGTTAAAAGGTGCCAAGCCAGTTAAATGGATTGGAATGCTAGCGACAATTCTAATCGGTATTCTATACTACCAAGGTGCGATGCAGATACAGACCATCACCAGTGGAATAATTATACTCGTGATCGTGGTAATGCTGGTTGAGATGTATCGCGGTTTACCTGACCCTACTAAAACCATAGCAATCACTCTATTTGGTATTTTTTATATACCATTCCTATTAGGCACCTTAATTGCACTAAGAAATTGGGACTCAGAAGTTGGAACCCATCTTACTCTGGCAGTATTTGTCTCAGTTTGGGTTTGTGATTCTTTTGCTTATTTATTTGGGAAAAAATGGGGTAAGAGCAAAATGCTCGAAAGAGTAAGTCCCAATAAGACTGTGGTCGGCTGCATTAGCGGCGTATTTGGTGCACTCCTGGTTTATAGTATTTTTCAATTAACCGGTTATTTGGGAATGCCCTTCGATTGGTTAGATATTGTAATTCTCGCTCTCATAACCGGTATTTTCGGCCAGGCCGGAGATTTTGCGGAATCCATGATCAAACGTGATATGGGAGTTAAGGACTCTGGTACCATGCTCCAGGCTCACGGTGGGGTGTTTGATCGCTTCGATTCGTTATTTTTTACGGGTTCCCTGACATATGTTTATGTTTATTTAGTGCTTGGAATATAGTTTACTTAAAACAGATTATGAGCACTACCGATATTCAGCAGAATGGATCATCAAACCCGCAAGAAATAAAATGGCAGGCACATCCCGCTTGTCAAAACTTTAAAAAAGCCGTTTTTGCAGTCGCGGTTATAGCTATTATGGCATTATTAATCGGCATAATAACTGGCAGCAATTTATGGGCACTATTCGCTTGCGTCATCCTGATTCTGGCCTTGCAACGATTTTTTTTCCCCAGCCATTTTATTATCAATGAAAAATTAATATCAGCAAATTATCTGCTCGGAACTAAATCCCTGCAATGGAAATATATCCGGAGGTTCACTCACGATGCTAATGGCGGCTATCTTTCGACGAGGAAAATTGCCTCCCGGTTGGATGCCTATCGTGGAATGCATATCTACTTCAATTATAATCGACAGCTAATAATACCAGCAATTGAAGATCGAATCAGGGTTGCCATTTCATGAGAGCATGGTTGAAAAAAGCATTTGCAGTTGAAAACCCGGAAAGTGTGGAACCAACTCCCGCTCAAAAAGAAGTAGTGGATAAAGTTTGTCGGGAAGTAGTTCGAAGACATATGAGCACACCGGCGTTATTATTTCTGGAAACATTTCGCCCATTGAACTATATTGGCTCGCAGGTATTACATTTTTTCCAACCGATTGTAGCCGTTGTTTTAACCACTGATGGCTATGGGCATTTCGCAGAATTTCTGGAGCAACGTAGCAGCATTGATTATCTTTGCCGGCAAATTGAGAATTACGAAGCAAATACAGATGAAAAAATTCGTTCGATTGCGGAACCAACCGTGGAATCCAAATTAGAACCAAAGACTACTGATATAAAATTTGAAGAGAAGGAACGATGAGTAATAAGGATCTTGATAAAATTAATGTAATTCTGGCAACCGATTGTGGCAGTACCACCACTAAGGCTATTTTAATCCAAAAAATTGATGGCGTTTATCGACAGACGCATCGTGGGGAAGCACCATCAACAGTTGAAGAGCCATTTGCCGATGTAACCGTTGGTGTAGTCAATTCAGTCACAGAAGTAGCTGAGTTGGCCGATCACAAGTTGGTCGATGAAGACGGTAAAATAATTCAGCCAGCAAATAATAACGAAGGCTGCGATTTATACATTTCTACATCCAGCGCCGGTGGCGGGCTTCAGATGATGGTGGCCGGGGTAATCAAGGAGATGACAGCCGCCAGTGCCAAGCGTGCTGCCCTGGGAGCGGGTGCGATTGTGATGGATGTTATTGCATCGAACGATAAGCGTAAGGCCCATGATCAAATCCAGCGTATTCGTGAATTGCGTCCCGATATGTTACTGCTGTCTGGCGGTACCGATGGCGGTACCATGTCACATATATT
>JABMPO010000305.1 GCA_013203015.1 Fidelibacterota bacterium | reverse complement strand
CACGTTGTTCCCCAAGAATATCCGAATAAATTCCCATATAATTGCCAATATTATATTGGGCGGGAGTATAAGCAATTAATGCGAAAAATATTAGGAGAAAGCGGTAAAATAAATTTCTTGACGGACCTGCGTTTTCCATTTGTATTCCCTAATTACAAATCTGACTGCTGCATTGTACTACCATAACATACTTTAACATAGACTAAAATTTTGATTTTGTAAATGGTAAATCTGACTGATATTATGTATGTTTTAGAATAGCTGGATTTATATAATTTCTGCTATTAAACTGAGGAAATAATGAAAATCTACATCAGTGCCGATATTGAAGGTGTCTGCGGGTCCACCCATTGGGATGAAGCGAACAAGGATAAAGGGGATTATCGGGAATTCCAGCAGCAGATGACTGCTGAAGTTAAAGCTGCTTGCGAGGGAGCATTTGCTGTCGGTGCCCATGAGATTATGATTAAGGATGCCCATGCCACGGGTAGGAATATCATCCAGGGGGAACTTCCGTCTAACACGCAATTAATCCGGGGTTGGAGTGGACATCCCTATTCGATGGTGCAGGAGCTGGATGATTCCTTCGCTGCAATCATGTTTATCGGCTATCATGCCCGAGCTGGATCGGACGGCAATCCACTGGCTCATACCATGAGTTCATCAGTTGTAGATTATCTTAAAATCAATGGCCGGTTTGCATCGGAATTCTTGGTGCACGGCTATGTTGCCGCAAGTTTTGGAGTACCTCTGGTTTTTCTGTCAGGTGATGAAGCTATTTGCCAGGAATCGCTGTCCATTGTGGCAGATATCAGAACTGTTGCCGTGAAAAAGGGTATCGGCAATTCTACTGTCAACATTCACCCGCAGCAGGCAATTGATCTGATCCGCTCCGGGGTGGAGAAAGCGTTAAGTGGCGATCTGGAATTATGTCGCCTGCCGAAGCCGGATAAATATCAAATCGAAATCCGTTTTAAAAAACAAATTCAGGCTTATAAGGCTTCTTTTTATCCAGGTGTAACTTTAATAGATTCACAGACTATTGCATACGCCAGCGATAGTTATTTTGACGTCATGCGAATGCGCTCATTCGTAATCTGATTGGCTGACTTAACTGATTTAGAAATTCCTGCCCGGGATATTCACCTTTTTTTTGCTGGCACATGCGATGGCTTCATCATATCCGGCATCGACATGACGGAATACACCAGTTAAAGGATCATTGGTCAGGACCCGTTTTAACCGCACGGCAGCTTCGGGAGTGCCATCTGCCACAATAACTTGGCCGGCATGGAGGGAATAGCCAATCCCAACTCCGCCACCATGATGGTAAGAAACCCAGGTTGCCCCGGAGGCCGTATTCAAAAGTGCATTTAATATTGGCCAGTCCGCGATGGCGTCCGATCCATCCTTCATTGCTTCAGTCTCGCGATTTGGTGATGCCACCGATCCAGCATCGAGATGATCGCGACCGATCACAATCGGCGCTTTGACTTGTCCTGATTTCACCAGATCATTGAATAGTAGCCCTGCTTTGTCTCTTTCACCATAACCCAACCAGCAGATACGGGCGGGTAATCCCTGGAAGGCGACTTTTTCACCAGCTAATTTCAGCCAGCGCTGTAGCGCCCGGTCTTCCGGGAATAATTTCATCAATTCCCGATCGGTAGTAAAGATATCTTCGGGATCACCCGACAAGGCAACCCAGCGGAAGGGACCTTTCCCAACACAGAATAGCGGACGGATATAAGCCGGAACGAATCCCGGAAAATCGAAGGCATCGGCATAACCTGCTTTTTGAGCCTGACCCCGGAGATTATTTCCGTAATCAAAGGTAATCGCGCCTTTACGCTGAAATTCAACCATGGCCCGACAGTGTTTGACCATTGAATCATATGCCATCTGCTTATATTTATCCGGATCGGATTTTCTCAATTCCAGCGCGTCTGAATAGGGAATGCCCGCTGGTATATAACCATTTAGCTCATCGTGAGCGGAAGTCTGATCGGTGACCAAATCAGGAATAATTCCTCTGATCAGCAATTCCGGGAAAACGTCGGCCGCATTGCCCAATAGTCCAACTGATAATGCGCGTTTTTCAGCTTTGGCTGCCAATATTTTTTCTAGAGCTGAGTCCAGATTGGTTTCCATCAGGTCGCAGTATTTGGTATTTATCCGTTTTTTGATCCGCTCCCCATCTACTTCAACTACCAATGCTGCCCCACCATTGAAGGTTGCTGCCAACGGCTGAGCGCCACTCATGCCCCCCAGACCAGCTGTCAACACAAATCGTCCGCTCAGATCCCCGTTGAAATGTTGCCGAGCCGCCTCCGCGAAAGTTTCATAAGTGCCTTGCAGGATGCCCTGGGTGCCGATGTAGATCCAGCTACCAGCGGTCATCTGACCATACATGATCAGTCCTTTTTTTTCCAATTCGTTGAAATGATCCCAATTAGCCCAATTTGGAACCAGATTTGAGTTGGCGATCAATACACGGGGGGCATCGGTATGCGTTTTGGCAACTCCCACCGGTTTGCCAGACTGAATCAGCAAAGTTTCATCCGTCTCCAGATTTTTTAAGGCGTCGAGAATCGCATCAAAACATTCCCAATTGCGGGCAGCCCGTCCGGTGCCACCATAGACAATCAGCTCATCCGGGTTCTCGGCATTCTCCGGATCGAGGTTGTGCTGAATCATGCGGTAAGCCGCTTCAATCTGCCAGTTTTTACAAGTGAGTGTGGTGCCAGTAGGCGGCTTTATGATTCTATCCAATTTATTTACCTTTCGTCATACCGGAAATTAAATTTGTAAAATACGACTGAAGCAGTCTACTTACAGATAACCGGCGATAGTAATGTTCGGTTTATTTAACTTTAAATTATTTAGGATGATCTTCTGATCCTGGGTGGAAGTTATTTTATCCCGTTGATAGTCTAAATTTAATAATGTGAGTGGCACTATCTGATTATTAAATATCCGGATTTAATAATGCACAGATCATATTGGTTGAATAATAATTTCGACCAATTCAGTCCAATAAATCAGTTTTTTGGGTCATTGAACTAGTGGCGCTAATTACAGCATATAATTTGTGACGATTTTAATTAAACTACTGATTCTTATTTCTTGTTCGTCAGATATTCTAATCCTAATTTTCCCTGCTATTTTTGAAATGAAAGACGATGTTT
>JABMPO010000001.1 GCA_013203015.1 Fidelibacterota bacterium | reverse complement strand
TCATTATCTTTCACCTCCTGAGTGAGTTTTATTGTTTTATTAACTACCAATAATTTAACTTACTTAGGAGGTACTTTTATATAGTAATGTCGGAATTAGGGTATTACTATGAACTCAAAGGGGAAGACTATCACAAGGTTAAGAAAATGATCTTGATGAAATAGGAAATAGTAAAAAGTACGTTTATCTGATAGGGCGTAAGCAATTACGCCCTGTGGGGTAACATCCCGATCCGTGGATGAATTTTGGAATTCATTCACGCCTAAAGCATGCACTGAACAACCTGCCCCGATAGCGGAATGTAGAGGAGTGTATCGGGGAAGTGAATGTGACGTGGTATTCTTCTATCGGGATAAATCTCTGCTCCTAATAAGTGCATAACCGGAAATGCCGGGTTTCAATATTTATATTGCACAATTATCTTAAAATAGTGTAACATTACCTTAGTAGTGATTTAAAGGAGAATAAAGCCTAAAACAACTTAATTAAAACCAAAGTTTATTTATCAAAGAATGTCTGTCGCCTAATCGGTCATACCTGATCGAACGGGGGACCCAGAATTTGGGGTGAATTTCGCAACCGCGAAAAGAGTACCTTCTTACTCTAACCCGTCAGCTAACCCCGTCGGCATTTGAAGGGACAGGTTTTAAGCCAATAATTGGGGCTGCAGACATACTTGTAGCCCTATTTTGTTATTTGAAACATACACGAGAGAAATTAAAGAATTAATCAAACGAGAGGAGCTTTGTTATGAAATGGCAAAATGATCTTAGAGATAATTATACTGAAGACCCAGGGTTTCGCAAAGCCCGTTATATCTTTGTGGTCATGATAATACTTGCTTTTACAATGATCATCTGGTACGGGAAAAACGTCATACGAATCCCCGAACCACGGACACTGGTAATTTATTGTTATAGCGGAATGCAGGTCGTAATGGAAAAAGCCATTTTCCCGATTTTTAAAGAATACTGGTTTGAGCAAAAGGGTGAAAAATTGGAATTCATTGCAACCTTTGCAGGTTCTGGTGAAATCACAAAAAAAGTACTGAAAAAATTCCCAGCTGAAGTTGCCGTCTTATCTTCAAAACTTGATGTCTGGCATCTTTCAACACATGGAATATCTGCCATTAGACCATATAATGATCAACCCTATCTTGGTATAGTCGCCCGCACTCCCTTAGTTATGCTTGTTGATAAAAATAATCTGAATATTATTACAAATTATATTGATCTAAAAAATGCACCCGGTAAAATAATTCTTCCAGATCCGGTTACTTCGGGCGCCGGACAATTGGGTATTTTATCAATTTATGGTTCAGCTCGCAACGAAGGAAATACTGGGGTTGAGGCAATTCAGGTTTTAAAGAATGTATGGCATAAAATTGATGTTACCCCTTCTTGTGCAAGAGAAGCTTTAGAATCATATAAACATGGAAAGGGTAATATTCTCATTACTTATGAAGCAAATTTATTAACTAATCCTAAACATAAAGCAGTTCCGGGACACATAGAATATCCCAGAAGTACTATTATCTGTGAACCTATTGCAATCAGTATTGAAAGAAATATCGTACCAAAACAAAAAGAATTAGTAAATACTTTTATTCAATTTCTATGGAGTCCGGAAGTACAAAAAGCGCTGGTTGATTATGGATTTCAAAGTGTTGATAAAAATCTAAATATCAGTCGTACTGATTTCGGATACATTCAGGAACCATTCACAATTGATTCACTAGAAAGCTGTCTTGAACTGAAGAAAATAATAGATACCATCGTGTTAGAGTCTTCCAAACAATAGCTTAATTAATATTAGAAATTGCTTTAGACCCGGGGGCCTGAAATGAATGTTTTAAAATTGATTAACGGTTTTAATAACAAAAAACGGGGTTGGTTGATAATCGTTATTGGCGTTTTCATAATTATCAAGATGATAACTGGTTCTGCTTTTACAATTACCGATCTTGGCCTAATAATGTTGTGTTTTTTCTGTGAGCTAATGGATAGTTCGCTTGGAATGGGTTATGGTACTACACTTACCCCATTACTGCTTGCTGTAGGTTACGACCCGTTACAGTTAGTACCAACAATATTGTTTTCAGAATTTCTCAGCGGGTTTGCATCATCATATTTTCATCATGACACTGGGAATGTTGATTTTACCAGACGCTCTAAAGATTTCCGAACCGCTCTGCTGCTGGCTCTTGGTAGCGTTGTGGGGGTTGCTATCGGTGTTAACATTGCCGTCCAGATTCCAACCGCTATTCTTAATATCGCAATTGGTATAATCATCTTTATCGCAGGTGTCTGTATTTGGGTCCTGCATAACCATGTATTGGTTTATAAAACCTGGAAGATGTTTTTATTGGCTTCTGTTGCATCTTTTAACAAAGCATTAAGCGGTGGTGGTTATGGGCCGTTGATGACCAGCGGACAAATTCTCAGTGGTGTCAATGGAAAAGCATCGGTAGGTATCACTTCATTTGCTGAAGGGTTCACCTGTTTGGTTGGCGTTATTCTATTCTTTGGCAAGGGCAAGGGACTTACGCTGGAACTATTGTTACCGATGGTGACAGGAGCTTTGCTGTCGGTGCCTTTTTCGACCGAGTTTGTAAAACGCATTAACGACACTACACTAATGAAAACAATTGCCATAGTTACAGCCGCATTGGGTTTGTTTACAATTTATAAGGTGCTGGTATAACTAAACATTAGCGCAGATAATTATTATTGGATAGGAACACGGCATGACTATTGAAATTGCGATACTGATACTCATAATGGTAATTGTATTAATTCTATTATTTCTCGAGCTGTTTCCAGTTGATGTTATTGCTATTGGTTTAATGACAATCTTATGGCTGTCCGGCTTTGTTAATGGTAACGAGGCCATATCAGGTTTCAGTAATAAAGCAGTTTTGACTGTGGCTGTCATGTTTATCTTAAGCAGAGCATTGATTAAAACCGGAATTCTGGAAACCCTGATTCAATCACTGACTAATATGGGAAATAAAAGAAAATGGTTCGGAATTGGAGTATTTCTTATTCTGGTTAGTATATTTTCAGGTTTTATTAATAATGTAGCCGCAGTAGCCATCTGCATACCAATTGCAATTAAGCTGGCCAATAACAGTAATATTTCTCCTTCGAAGATATTGATTCCACTATCATATGCCGCTATTTACGGCGGCACTTTAACACTTATTGGAACTTCAACCAATCTACTTGTCAGCTCAATTGTTGAAGACTATAACCTGCAACCGCTGGGAATGTTTGAGTTTCTTGGATTAGGCTGCATTTTTTTGGTGGTCGGCACAACCTATAATTTCACAATTTTACCCAAATTATTACCAGCCCGAGCTGGAATATCCTCTTTAGTCGGCGAATATAATTTGACAACCTACCTGACTGAGTTTCAAATCAGTGAAGACTCCCCGCTGATTAGCTCGACTTGCTTATCCAGTCGCTTAAATGAGACCTATGACATAACTGTTTTATCAATTATTCGAGGTCGCCGACGATATAATACCAATATTCGAAATATTAAATTAAAATTCAGCGATATTCTTATAACCAGAGGTACCCTTGAAAGCTTCAAACGATTCCGTGATAAGGAAAAATTACTGTCTCTATCTGACACAAAAATTGATGAAAAAGAATTACGTGAGGGCGAAAATATATTGGTTGAGGGTTTAATAAACCAGGGCTCCGGTTTGATTGGAAAAACCGTAAAGGAAGTGGATTTCAGGCGCAAGTATGGAGCCTTCGTTTTAGCAATTAATCGCTATAACTCCACCCTCAAAGAAAAAATTGCTCATGTTAAACTTAAGTTTTCTGATACATTGCTAATCCTGGTACCCCAATCGCAGTTTCCCATTTTACCCAAAAACAATGATCTGATAATACTCCAAAAACATGATATTCAGTTTCATAAGCACCGGTTTTGGTGGCTGGCAACATTCATTATTCCCGCAATAATGATAACAGCAGCTTTGGGAATATTAGATATATTGGCCGGTGCATTGATCGGATTATTTCTTTTATTCATATCACGTAATATTTCAACTCATGAAGCTTATCAGGCGATTAATTGGCAGGTTATAGTTTTTATAGCTGCATTTATCCCGTTTGGTATAGCCTTGGAAAAAACAGGTGCTGCTAGTTTAATTGGTCTCACATTCTCAAGGGTGGGAGACTTGTTTGATTCTGATATTGCACCCTATATAATTCTATCATTTACTTATCTTGTAACAAGTCTAATGACCGAAGTTCTATCTAATAACGCTGCTGCAATCGTGTTAACACCAATTGCCATCGCTACTGCTAATGGCCTCGGAGTTGACCCCCGACCATTTGTTTTTGCGATCTGTTTTGCAGCATCAGCCAGTTTTATGACTCCAATGGGTTATCAAACAAATCTTATGGTATATGGTCCGGGCAAGTATCGCTTTGCCGATTACCTTAAAGCCGGTATACCATTAAATATTTTATTCTGGATATTGGCGTCAATTTTAATTCCAATCTTTTGGCCATTTGTTGTCAACTAATACTAAATAATCATAAGGAAAGAAAACGATTGGTCCATTTCCCCAGTTTGGAATCCGCCAAAATTTCTATTAAGTTTGTTTAATTCAAATATAAAATATCAGGTAAATGCAATCCAATAATCAACATTCACAGGAGCTACTCGAAAAAACATTTGGGCGCGTTCAGCTACACCGTCAGATTGGAATAAATATTGAGCGTTATTCCACTAACAAACAGAATATTTATCAGCTAGCACTCAAACCGCTATCCTACAATCAACAAATTAAAATACTGGATATCGGCTGTGGTTACGGACGATTTTCTGGTAATTTAAAATCAGTTTCTGGAGCAACTGGTTCCCATTGTACTGGTATCGACTTGGTTTCGGCTAATCGCGAACCATTTCTTGAGATGATAATGCAGACTGGTTTGAAGGGCAAGTATATCAGCGGCCAGGCGAATCAGATTACTGATTTTCCCAACAAAGAATATGACCTTATTCTGTCTGGTTTTTCGCTCAACTTTTTCCCGGATATTTTGTCAGATATAGCACGGATTATTAAACCGACCGGCTTCTTTATTGCTATAACTCATTCCAACCGCTTCCTCGAAGAGCTGGAAGAAGATATCAATAATGCAATTGGACCAATGGATGGTTGGGATTTTCACCTGCCAGCAATTGAATTCAGTAGTGAGAATGGTCATTGTTTGCTGTCGGAATATTTTGAGTCCGTCGAACAGATCGATTATCCCAATAAATTAGTATTTCCCTGGCGTCAAATTGATGAATGTTTAATGTACATAGATTTCAAATTACCATTTCTGATTAAGCCGGGCCAGGTCCCGGAGCTTAAATCGTACGATGAGTTTGCTGCTGAATTACACCGGCAAATCCGCCGCAAGACTCGGGCGAACCATTATTACTACTTAAATAAGGATGATTGCATCTTCCGCTGCAAAAATCCCAGGGAATAAAATACATGGCTAGAACCAAGCGCCGCTACTGTTATAATTGTGGAAACAAAGTTGATTTAAAATTGGAAATGGGTTCGATGCGCCTGTTCTGTACTAAATGCAAAACAGTGTTTTATGAAAATCCGAATCCGGTTGTATCCGCAATGGTAATCAATTCGGATCGAGAAATATTATTGGTACTACGAGATAATGAGCCGCTGGCCGGCAATTGGTGCCTGCCTTCCGGATTTGTGGAAGTGAACGAGACCATTGAAGAAGCTGTATTGCGTGAGTTAAAGGAAGAAACAGGAATTGACGGTAAAGTTATTCGATTGTTGGATACTGTTTCATATTTTAATGATTTCTATGGCGATTTGATCTGGGTAACATTCGAAGTGAAAAACATTGGTGGTACACTACATGCAGGTGATGATGCTCGAGCAGCGCGCTATTTTCCCATATCGAATCTGCCGCAGTTGGCATTTCCTCCAAATACTAAAGCAGTAAAATGTCTCATTCAACACTATATGGATTTATGGCGATTATATGATTCTTACCAAACTCCAGTTACAGAAGAAAAAATTGACCCCAAACTACCAGGCTTTACTCTATTTAATACGCTTTCACAAGGAGCTCAGATAATCACCGAAAATTGGGTTGCCGAAGTAATGCAGAACCCAACAACAAAAAGCTATGCTTCATTTGAATATGATGAATTGTACCAGCGCGCCAATAAGGTTATTTCCCAATTCAGTGCATGGATGACTGATCCGCAAGAACATGGTCAATTAATCGTTGAGTATTATCAGGGTGTAGGCCGGAAACGCAGAATAGAAGGATTTCTACTGTCAGAGGTACTTAGTGCCATTAGCTTGACACGAAAACATATCTTTGCACATGTCCTGGCTCAGGGTGGTATTTTGGATCAGGAGGTTGGAATATCAACCATTATGGAATTTATGTCCCGGGTAAATTTATTTTTCGACAAAACAGTATTTTACATTACCCGCGGATACGAAAAAGAAATTGAAAAAAATTCTGCTGCAGTATTTCCATAATTACCGATATGATACTAAACTCAATTAGTATTCAATCGACAGGTCTGTGCTATCATTTTTTCTTCTGGGTATATAGATACCAATCCGGCCGTTTCCAGCTTTTACGAAAAGCCAGTATAGTACTGGGGAATGCCTGACCTGATTTTTTATTTCCATCATAAAACAGGATCAAATCAAACTGCTGACCTTCAGTTCCAAATTCCTTATCGAATTGGCGGACAAAATTATTGGCTGAGACCAGCAGACGATTGTTGATCCGGGTTATATTGATATTCAAACCGGTTTGTTCTCCCTGTGCCAGGTACGATTTATACACAACTTCGGTACAGACCATGCTGGAATCGGTAAGAAAATCGAAATTGTAGTCATAAGGGCGGTCGATAAATCCAAATGCACGATAAATGGCAATCGCTTTTTCCAGTGCTGAAAGCCGAGGTCTTAATACGGCCACACCATCACAATGCAGGCTTTCTGCTAACGATTTTAATACCACACCTTCCGCCACTGCTTCAATCGTAACCAGACTATCGGTTTTTCCAGGGGCAAGACTACGAAAATATTGGATTGGATAAGACTGTTGAAGCAGATTCTCAAAATTCCCGCTTGGTTCGCCTTGTGTAATCACCCAATTTTCGATTTCCGGATTGTTAATGAACATTTCCCGACTATAGGGAGTGCCGATATATAAAGCCACATGGGTCCAGTAGCCCGGTATTCCAATATTTGTTAGGTACCATTCGCGGCGTTCAAATAAAATATCACCAGGCACCAGTTGTAGTTTAATCTGTTGAATGTCAGCCAAGCTCAGAAGAGCTTTATCTTCGCGCCGGACTTTGGTTTCACCCATCCAGTTGGCAACGTCTTTTTGAATTGGAAACCACATTCCAAAAAAAGTATCTTGCAATATTTTGAAGGCATTTGCCATTGTTAGCTCCACGCCTCCTTTTACACCCTGCTTTAGGATCTGGTCAACATTGTTTTTAATCGATGCGTCCAGTGTGGGAGATAATGAGATGTGGGTTTCATTCCATATGATGTTTAAAGCAAAATATTCGCTGGCGATAGCTACGTTCAGAAAATGATTTTTAAACTGGCGGTACGAATTTTCTTGCATACCTAAATCACGATGAGCTTCATTAAGTATTGTGTGCAGGTCTGAATTTTTTTCCAGTATATTAATGAAATGCAGAGCGTAGCGGTATTGAACCAGAAAAGCCAAATAATAATTAAGGAATGGCCCTAATTGTATTTTATCTGTATTTGGGTTAAAATATTTTTGATCAAAATGCTTGACGTAATCTAACTGAGCAAGGTGATCTAAAAGGCTGAACCAGACCAGGATCAATTCATCCCGATCTTGGGTATTGAGCAGCTTTGCAGATTTTTCTTCGATCAGTCCCCATTTACTGGCATTGGTTTGTAATGTTGTTTCCAGTGATTTAAGGCCATTTTCGATAATATTAATAGATTGCAAAGTCGAATCGGATATAATGGAATGTTTGGCCACTAGATTTAAAGGCAACAGCAGTACGGTCAATATAATAATAGTTTTGTAACCGGTTGTGTAATTATTCATTGAATACCTCCCGTATCCTACGATTTAACACTCATCTTAGCAACCGGGTGCAGTAACAATCAATAGGTTGCAAACCCGGTAAATTCTTGAAAACGGTACTGGAATTTTTTAAGTATCGAAGCTGAGGCAAATTCTGAATAATCGGCAGTAAAGTAGCCGTCCCGGTTATACCACATCCGATTGAAATATTGGTCGATTTCCCGGACGAAATTAGCCGAAGTGTGTAAGCTCAAAAAAACATTGGTTTCCAGATTGTAATTACCAATATTTTTCCGGGTAAGATTGGCTGAGCCTAAAATAACCTCAGTTATACCGGTCTTTTTTTTGATGTAAGTTAGTTTGCTGTGAAATTGCTCGCCATGAGTATGATACCACCGAATTTCAATTTTAGACTTAGATCGCTTTTTCAATTCGTGGGCTACTGGTCGCCCGGGAACACCATTACGATAATAGCCAAACCCATCTTTGATAGGATCCTGAATTATTAACACCGCAGCACCGTTTTCACTGGCCTGAAGCAAGGCTTCAACTATTTTACGATTTGAAAGGTAAAACATAACCATGGCAACTGTATCGCCCTGTGCTGCTGAACTTATTGACGATACTAATTGCCGCAGAATCGCTCCTTCTGTCAAAAGTGAAATGGTTCCTGATTTCTGATCACCTGAATCGTCATTATTTTGTGCTATGAGAAAATCGCCATTAAGTATTCCCCCGGAGAAAATGGCCGTCTGCTGCTCGACTTCATAGATATCTTGCCAGATGGAACCACGAATTATAATGCCAACATTGGAAAAATCTGAACTGGCACTATGCGGATTGGCCGATGTAATTACGGATACAATATCATTTTGATAGTCAGCCACGAAAATCTTACGATGGTTAGCTTTCAAATTCAAAAAGTCCAGATAACTGCGCAATGTAACCTTGTTCTCCTTCATGGAAAATATATGCGGTATGATCCCTGACTCATGGGAATTACCCAACCATTTGAAGAAAGTGCGCCAGATCGGACTGTATAAAGGCGTGCTATCCCGTAGTTTAGTCAAATCAGTAATGATGACATTGATACCGACTTCCTTCAGTCTTTCCAGTTCAGCGCTTTTAGTACCACCGTAAAAAATATTAACCGGATCGGTAATGAAATCAATTTGAATGGTGGGGTTGTCGCGCTTCTTCTTTACCAGTTTATCGGCCAGTTCGGCTGACAAATCCCGGTAGCTCTTACCCAGTGGCCCTTTGTAAGAGTTAAACAGGAACATGTCAAATAACAAATAATGTTGGGCAGAATCGATAAAGGTAAATATGCTATTGAAAATTTCCTGATCATGTACCAGGTTACCTGCCTGGTCGAGATAGGTCATATCCTTGATGAATTCTATATCGCCTGCCAGGAGTTGACGGGTGGGACCTTGATAATCCACACCATCCGGCAATGGTTTGCGGTTGTGGTAAATACCGACCAGAGTCAACCAGATCAACAGCAGATAGGAAAAGTTCATCTTCCCTACCGATAGAAACCGGTTATACGGCTGCTATCAATATTTTTAATTTGTACTGAACTTCACCCGAATCCATTTTACATAGGCAAATACTATGGGCAGGCAAACCAGATACATGAGTATACCATATACTCCGGAAGGCAGGCTAAGCACGGATAATCCCTCGCCCCCGGGTATGATTAAATTCCCAACTGTAATACCAACAGTAGCATTTTGGATTCCGGTGGCAATCGATACTGAGACTGCCTGCGGTTCGCTCATCTTGAAGAGGTGGGCGCTGCCATAGCCCAGGAGTAACATCACGACGATGAGTGTTATAATACCAGGTCCCAGGATGGTCACATTGTTGATAAATGCTTCCCACTCGCTGGCCAGGGCACCAATGACAATCAATACAAACAATATTGCCGAAATCTTGCTGGCTTTGGGTTCAAAGGACCGGGTGAAATCCTCCGCTTTATGGTGAACAAACAATCCTATGATCACCGGGATTGCCGTGATCAGAAACATGGTCAGACCCAGCATCAACACATTGATGGCGGGAGCATCAGCGCCCATAAAATAATGGATCGAAAAACCGGTAATGATTGGTAGCGTAATCACAGTGGCAATACTTACCACTGCGGTATAAGAAATGGATAAGGCCGTATCACCCTTGGCCATTTTTGTAATGATATTGGAGGTGACCCCGCCGGGGCAGCAGGCCAGGATCATGAGACCTACGGCCATTTCCCCCGATAATCCAAAGATCTGAATGATACTAAAAGTTACCAGTGGTAAAAGCAGCATTTGATTAACAATACCAACGGTAAAGTTTTTGGGTTGTCGTGCCACATTCTTGAAATCGTTAATGTTCAGACCCAAACCCAGGCTAAACATGATGAATACTAAGGACAGCGGTAGGATGATATCAATGATCATAACAGAACTCCATTCCTTCTATTGTTCGATTGATGGAATTTATGGTTGATCAGCACCCGTTTGCCAGACTCATTTTTTTGCAGTGGATTGACCACGCCAATCCAAGTATTAGCATTAGTGCGAAGTGAAGTCGAAGTATGGTCGATGCATCCAATTTTATCTACCTTTGTTCCGATTAAAATCGAGGCTTCGCTGTGATGTGTGTCGTGGCGGAAAATTGTGGAGTCGGACAACTTAAAACAGTGGTGGCTAAATGTGCTCAAGCTATGATTCATAGTAGTGTTGAGTGCTTAAGCCGTGGGGATTCATATTAAACTTTTCATTGTCGAATGAAAATATTTCGAGTCATTTTGATTGATTTTTACGAGTAAATTCAATTAGTAACCCACGGCAATGGAGGAGTAAAGGTATGGTAATAAATCGCATAGAATTATATTATGTCAAGATACCGTTGGAAGAGAATAAGCCGGGGTTTTTCACTCAGCCGGCCTACTTTAATCCCAGTTGGATTCCTGGATTTCGACAATCCGAAGTGCGCTTTTATTTACTAAAACTGGGTACAGACGAGGGACATGAAGGCTATTCCGCCATAACGGCCATGGGAACCGAACGAATGGGATTAGGGCCGGTTCTGGGCAATTACCTGCTGGGAATCAATCCATTGGATATCAACCTGGTCAACCAGCGCATTCAGGAATTCTCCTATATCGGCATGCGAAATAGCTGGATAGACGGTGCCTTCTGGGATATCATTGGTAAAATTAAAGGTCAGCCGTTATGGAAGCTGTTGGGAGGGACCGGAGGGTATGTCTTTCCCTATGTTTCATCAGGTTCAACTCACGACCATAATCAATCAAAGATCCGCAAAATCAGCAAGCAGGTATTAGATGCCGGTTATCGAGGGTTAAAATTACGGGTTAAAAGTACTAACCGGTCATTAATGGTCGATTTCGTTGGGGCCGCCCGCGATGAAGTTGGCGATAAACTTGACCTGATGGTAGATGCCAACCAGGGCTGGCCGGTTGATCTTATCGATGAAACGCCTAAATGGGATTTGGAATTTGCTACGAAATTCGCTCAGGGTTTAGAGCAGCACGATGTGAAATGGTTAGAAGAACCGCTGAATCGCGGTAATTTTGAGGGACTGGCAGAACTTCGTAAAAATACAAAGACGCCCATTGCGGGTGGAGAATTAAACTCATCCTGGCGTGATTTTAAGGAAATGCTGGACATGGGCAGTCTGGACATCTATCAACCGGATGCCGTGATGGCCGGTGGTACTTACGCCGGCGGTATTTCCATTGTCTACTGGTTAATCCACGAAATCCAAAGACGCAACCAGGCTAATCAGGACGATTCGCAAAAGATTAAATATTGTCCGCATACCTGGACAACGGGACTGGGGTACGCCGTGGCATTG
>JABMPO010000304.1 GCA_013203015.1 Fidelibacterota bacterium | reverse complement strand
GCCCCTACCTATTTATGTTGCCAAATCAATGTAGTGACAACACATGTGTTGTCACTACCAATTACTACGGCCTTACAGCTCTAAATAATCCTGATTAGTCCGATGAATCAGCCATTTTTCTTTTGAGCTTATCGTAATTGGACTGACAAGTTTCAATATTCGGGTGACCGACAGGGAATTTAGCCTTTAATATTTCCAGCGCTCGCTGATATAACGGCTCCGCCTTTTCATAGAGCCCTTGTGAATCATATAATAAAGCCAGATTGTTCAGGGTCGTGGCTACTGACGGGTGGTCCTTGCCCAATGCTTTTTCTGATATTTCCAAATCACGCAGATACAACGGCTCCGCCTTTTCATAAAGACCCTGCGAATCATATAATAAAGCCAGATTGTTCAGGGTCGTAGCTACTGACGGGTGATCCTTGCCAAGTGACTGCTCATTAATTTCCAGCGCCCGCAAATACAGTGTTTCAACCTTTTCATAAAGACCCTGTGATTTATATAATCCGGCCAGATTGTTCAGGGTCGTAGCTACTGATGGGTGGTCCTCACCAAGCGACTGCTCTTTAATTTTCAGTGCCCGCAAATACAAAGGCTCAGCCTTTTCATAAAGACCCTGTGATTTATATAATAAAGCCAGATTGTTCAGGGTCTTAGCTACTGACGGGTGGTCCTCACCAAGCGACTGCTCTTTAATTTCCAGCGCACGTATATACAGCGGTTCAGCTTTTTCATATTGAGCTATTAATTTATAATGAAAAGCCAGTTCATTTTGAGCGGTCGCTTTGAGTTCTTCAGATGCATTGGATTGTGCTACCGACACTAATTTTTCCAACCATGGTAGACTTTCCTGGTACAAACCCAGAGTGCGCGCCAATGTACCGGCAGCCAACAAATAATCCGGGTTGTTTGGTTCCAGATTAACGGCCTTACGATACTGCGTAATTGCCTTAAAATAATCCACCCGCCCTTCAGCTATTTGTCCGCTTTGGTAATAGGCCAGGGTCAGTAATGGCGATCCGATTTCAATAATATTATCGAATATTTCTTCAGCGGCTACAGGGTCGCCAGCGATCAATTGTTGTTTAGCCCTATCAATCTGGGCTGACGGTTGTTCCCCTTTCAATTCATCCAGCGCTGCTAATACCGTTACCCGGCGTTTTTGTTCTTCTTCAAAGCTCTTTTGAAGATTTAATATACGATCAGTCACGCTGCTTAGTTCAATTTCCAGTTGAGTACGTTTTTCCCGTTCTTTATTTTCAACGGCTTGTTTAATCTCACTGCGTATCCGTTGCTCCTGGCGGAAAAGTGCTGCTTCATGTTGCTCTAGAGTAATACCAACATTAATGGGGCCACTGATAACAGTCTGTTTACTTTCACCATCTGCTACTGCATCAACTTTCCCAATTGTAGTACTTTTTTTAGTTGCTACAATTGTTTTTATGGAATCTTTTTTCGAGGGACGAAGTATCGCATATAGTACACCAATTATAGTTGCAATTGCAGCCAGTGAAATCCACATAGTTGTATAGGGTTCTTCTGTCAACCAGTCAAACATAAATATCACCGTTCATAATTTCAGGTAGTAATATAACACTAAAATTGCTTTTAAAATAAACCGTTAAAACGGTTACCGATCCGATCCTGAAAGAACCCCACAACTAAAGTTGTAGGTAAATGATGCAACTAAATCATAGAATTTTCCGTATTTTCAGTACCCCACATTTGCTATAAATTGTATAATCACAATATAAATATCAATCATTGTTTTCGTAGGGTACGGAAATAAAAATTGATTCAACCGTGTATGCGTTCTTCATATTGCTTGATTGCCCTCACTGAAACATACCAGAGTTTCCCGCGCTTTTCCCCTTTCAACTTGCCACTGTGAATCAATTGACGCAAATAGTCCTGTGAATAGCTATAATATTTCGCCGCATCGCGCAATGGTAAAAGTGCATCCTGATTAAATGTTTTTATATCTTTTTCAATTAGTGATAGCGAATGATTCAAGCGATTTAAAATGATTTTTTTCATTGGCTCCAGATTGCTCTGTCTAACAGCTTTATTAAATCGGGAAACTGTCGGAGTTTCACCTTGTTCAATTCGGCGCAGGAAACTTTCGATTTGATTGTCACCGGTTTCCAAAGCAGAATAATATTTTTCGCGATCAACCTTTGCTGTACCTTTGATCGAAATATTTAATAGTCCGGTCCCGATTAAAATGTACGATAATAAGATGCGTCCAACACGGCCATTGCCATCACGGAAAGGATGGATCGTTTCAAATACTATATGGCTAGCGGCAATGGATGTTAGCAAATCAAATTTGTTAGTTTTCAAATTTTCATTTAACCATTTTACAAATATGGGAAGAGCATCATTCAAATTCAAATAATTAAGAGGAGTAAAATTTGAACTTGTAACAGCGACATTTTCTTCCCTGAATCCACCCAACTTGCCAACGAACGATCCAAACTGATATTCATATTTCATCAACAGTGTATGAATCTGTTTGAGATCTGATAGTCGGAGGCTGAATTCGTCAGTTGTATATTGATTATTGGCATAATCATACAATGTACTGGCCGCTTCAAAGTACCCAAGGATTGCTGCACTTTTCTGATCAGTTGTGCGTTGATTGCCTTCTAAAACTGCTAATAATTGGTTGCGATCAGTAAAAATCCCCTCAATGGCAATAGAATTTCGAATTTCATCGTGAAATAGTGAATACCACTCGCTATTATTAACCAACATAAATGGTCGTCCGATAGAACGCAGACCATCTAATACCAGCTTTATTTCTTTTAGCTCATGCATGTTAATTCCGTATTTTCCGTACCCTTGTTTTGCTGTAAATTATATAAACACACCATAAATAACAATCGCTATTTCCGTAGGGTACGGAAATTACGAATTATTCAGTAGAGGCACGGCGCGCCCCTACGAAATTATTTCAACCATTTCCTGATTATATAAAACGTGAACCAGGCAGTGATCATTGAAACGCCGATTGCAGCCAGAGTACCCCAGGCTAATCCCAGCCAGCCGTAGGTGTAGCGAACGGCAATCGAATAAACACTGACATTAACCATGGCGCTCACAACCAGGGTTTTTACCACCGCCCGGGAGAATTTATAACCACCGGAACGATAGGTAATTACCATCGAAGAAGTGAAGATTACAGGGAATACTGAAAAAATTCCGCCCAGTATCGGACCAGCAAGTTTGCTTATGAATACGGCAAAAGCAATCAGGATACCGGCGAATAACCCTCGAGCAATGATTTGGATTGAGGTGTAGTGAACATTCACTTTGCCATGAGCTGGAATGTTGGCGAATTTTTCAACAGCGACAAAATAGAATACCATCAACAATAACCAGCCTCCAATTGCCAGAGGAAAATTATCCAATCCCGACATAGCCAGCGGACCAACGAGAGCAATCCAGACCAGAAAAGCGAGTGTCAGCGCTATGGGCAAACCACGTTTGATACTGATCAGATAGACTAAAGTAAATATCCCGTTAATACCCATTGTCAGCGGCACTACTGTGGTAGCTCGAACAGCTGCCTCCGGCGATTGGGTGATACCGATAAATAAGAGGGCAATAATTATGGTAGATGGCAAACCGCCGATGAAACCGCCGATTTTACTACCGTATTTTTCGGCAATCAGAGTGCTGACGGTAATCCAGATGCTGCCAACCAGGAAGCTTTGGAGAAGTTTATACCAGAATAATGTGTCCATGTCAATAGTCAGGTTTCAGGAATCGGAAGATGAAATATTGAATTTTGAGTTATGAATGTTGAATGAAGTTAACAACTATTTAATTGGTACTTTGTGTACTCAGTGTTCTTGGTGTCTTGGTGGTTAAGCGATCATCTCCCTATCATTGGAGATTCATCCAAACGGATCGTTAAAAAGATAATCACCAGTGCCAGTGCCACAAATGTGACTAATCCCGGAATCATACCAATTAGATTCATGCCCACGATGAACAGAATTCCTGAGATCTGACCAGCCAGCAGCAGCAAGCCTTGTGAGGTGGATTCAGGTGCGGGATGAGTAACCTCAGCAGCATATTGGAAACCCACTGGCGCGCCGGCCCCCAGCAGGAAGAAGCCCAGAATGAATGAGGATACCAACAATGGGATGTAACCTGTAAATACTGTCAAACCGATCAATCCCGGGGTCATACCACCCATTGCCAGAATTAAAAACAACTTGCGTTTGCGGTACTTATCCGATAGTGGCGGCAGAACAATTGCGCCAATAATTCCGGCGATTAACATGATACCGCCCACCAGTCCGGTCTGATCCGCAGTGAGACCTTTCACTTCACAAATCTGATCGATGACTGTGCTGATGGCATTGAATATCCCCAATCCGATAAAAAACATGATCAATAACAAACGCATATCGCGCTGACGGAAAATATGCCTGAAGCCGGCCATCACCTGAATCCGTTCGACCTGTTCATTCGGTTCCGGTGGATTTGCCGGTTTCTCCTTTAGAAAAACCAACAGCAGCCCCGCTCCAATAACTGTGATGATTCCGTAAGTCATCAGCATCGAATAAATTGTGAATGAGCCGTCGGCGGTTTCAACTACCATCGATGGTGTGAGAATCATAACCAACACAATACCGAGGAATTGAGCCAGGGTTGCAATCCCTACCGCCGTAGCCCGCTCGCGAATCGGGAACCAGACACCGGCCACTTTAGTGGCGGCATTTATTATGAACGGTTGGGCGATAGCTAACCCAACCTGGGCAATTACGACCATGGTGTAGCTATCTGCAAACAGCCCCTTCATCAATCCAAATACAGCGGTTAACACGGCACCGATCCCAACACCGATCTTCAGTCCGTAGGTATCGATGATGAACGATGCTGGGATACAAACCAGTATGAAAACCAGCATAAATATCAGGGAAAGGAAATCAATCTGTAAAGCAGAGGCGTCGTAAAATACCCGCGCTTCCCGGGCGACCGGGGCGAAGGTCAGCCATTGGATTTGAATGACTGCAGCGATAATTGCATATACTGTTAAAATTATCCATCGATAAGCAGAAACGGGCTGATTAACATTTGACATTTGCGATCGAACTCCCAATTTTTGGTTTAGGATAGAAATGCGCTATTAAAACTTTGTTTTAGATACCGATATTAACTGTGTGAGATTATAATTTGATCATAAAAAACCAAATAACTTTTCATTATATATTTTCTGTTAAAAGTTCCCTATATCTTATTCTGGATTGGGTTAAATTCCTGTCCATTTTCAACTGAAAGAATTGATGGACAACATACCAAAATCGCCACCGGCCTGGAAGTCCTACCTCAAGGTACTTGCCATCCTGGCGCTGTTGTATTTTTTCTTGGTTAGCATTGGTTTGATTGGGAGCGCATTCAAAGGTCTTGGACGTACTTTTGCTGAGCAATTGATCCAAACATCTGCCGGTCCCCTGGTCGGGTTATTAATTGGAATTCTGGCAACCAGCCTGATTCAAAGCTCATCAACTACCACTTCGATAGTCGTTGGCATGGTTGCCGCCGGCACTTTTGGTGATGATCCGCGAATTGCGCTTGCCGCCGCCATCCCCTATATAATGGGCGCCAATATTGGGACCAGTGTTACCAATACGATTGTATCACTGGGACATATAGTAAGAAAAAGTGAATTTAAACGGGCATTTGCCGCTTCCATTGTCCATGATTTTTTCAACCTGATGTCGGTGTGCATCCTGTTTCCAATCCAGTTGAAAACCAATTTCATCGGCCAAAGCGCCTACTGGCTGGCTGAACGTTTTATCGGAACCGGCACCGTCACATTTAATAGTCCGGTAAAAATGATAACTCAACCAACCGTGCATCTCATAACAAATATTTTTAAAGCTCAGGAATTAATTAATCCCTACTGGCTGATATTAATCACAGCATTGGTCATGCTGTTCCTGGCGCTGAAATATTTAACGGTTGCAATACGCAGTTTGGTTATATCGCGACTGGAGGCTTTTTTCGACAGCCATATATTTAAAACCTGGATTCGAGCCATGTTTTTTGGGATGGCTATTACTGTTCTCGTTCAGAGCAGTTCCATTACCACGTCGCTGGTAATTCCTCTGGCAGGAGCGGGAATTCTAACCCTGCGTCAAATCTTCCCCTATACTCTTGGTTCTAACATCGGGACCACCATTACCGCCATCCTGGCAAGTCTGGTCGCCGCATCAGTGGCGCCGGTGGCAGTTGCTTTCGCTCACCTGCTGTTCAATGTTTTCGGGATTCTGGTAATCTGGCCGATTCCACTTGTCAGAAATATCCCGATAAAATTAGCGGAAAATTTGGCTGCAATGGCAATTCGTAATCGAATTTTTCCATTGCTGTACATAGTCGTCGTTTTCTTTATATTACCAATTAGTCTAATCTTCTTAACGAGGTAAATTATGAATGTTTTTAAGGATCTGGTAAATTTTTGGCGTCAGGAGGATCTCTTATCCCAAGCCTGGCAGGAAAGTTTTGATATGCTGGACTGTTCGCGGGAAATGTTTATTGAGGCAATCACCCTATTACGGAAAGATAGCAAACGCAAGAATGTAATTGCACTGAAAAAACGAGACCGAGAGATAAATGAATACCAAAAGAATGTTCGCCGTAAAGTAATGACCCATTTTGCTTTACAAAAAGAAAACAAAAACCTATCCAGTGGAATGGTTTTAGTAAATATGGTAATTGATATTGAAAGGTTGGGTGATTATACCAAGAATATTCTTGATCTGGCCATCTATCATCCTGAAAAATTAATTGCCGAAGAAATATCTCCCGAGCTGGGAAAAATCGAAAGGAAAATTCTCAAGCGTTTCAAGAATACAGTATTAGCAATTAAGCGCCAAGATACCGAAAAAGCCTATGCCTTGCAAAAAACTTATAACAATCAAGTTAATGAGGCATCAGACGAACTGGTAAATGGAATTTTAGCCGGCAAACTCAAATTCGGTGACGAAACTCAAACGGCAACGATTGTGCTGTATGCCCGTTATCTAAAACGAATTGGTGCTCATTTAAAAAATATAACTTCAGTTCTAACTAATCCAGTCGATACAATCGGGTATAAAGCAAAAGAACCAACGTCTGGTGATACTATCAGTTGACCAGCTTAAGCCGTTTACTTAAGATATCGCCGCAATCAAGCTCAATTTAGTAATAAAATACTTGCAAGCTTAATAACTTTAATACTTAAGCATAAAGTTAACTGTACCACAAATGATAAATTCTGCGGACAAGACCGAAAATTGCGCCAATAACAAAGGCTATTCCTGCCAATTGAAAATGTTCCAGATAAATTGCTATTCCGGATAGGGCGTAAAGCGTAAATCGTGAAGCACCAAATATTGTAAATTCCCGATATTTTTGTTCTCTTTTTTCGCGATCACTCAATTTTAACCTGCCTTTCCTGGCATGATTTGTTTACTATGGTAGATCAGATAACATTTTGAATATATCATAATGTTTTTGCGCCGACCATATTTGGGCTGTGTATGTTTGTAGATTCAGAATGTCATTCCTGACCGCCCCCACCACTTGCTAACATTTTACTGCGCTCGATTGATTGAAGTGCCAAATAGCCGTCACCAAATTTACTCATATTTTCTAATTCGCTATCAAATTGACTGAAGTGCCGTTCCTCATCATTGATCAGATTCTCGAACAGTTTTTT
>JABMPO010000303.1 GCA_013203015.1 Fidelibacterota bacterium | reverse complement strand
GTTTTGGGTCACCGCTGCTTTGGAATATGGATCGGCTACAATCACTGCCGGATCAATTGGTAGCGGACCTTCCAACCGATAACCGTAATAGGTACCATAACCGGCATTTCTCAAACCAAGTTCCCAGATGCCGTCGCTGTTTTTTTCCATGGGATACTCGGATCCGGCTTCATCTTCCGGTCGTTCAAAAATAACCAGATAAACTCCATCTGCCCGTGGTGCCAGTAGTTTGAAAATTGTCTTATTTCCCTTAACAAAAGCTCCGTAAGATAACATATCTTCCTCTTTAGTGGCTGAGCAGTTTAGAAAAAGTGCTGTCAGTAGAATTAAACTGAAATATCGTAACGTTAGGCGCATATGATCTCTTTTGGTGATTAACTCTGAATAGAGTGACTAAATTACGGAGGGTTAGATTAATCAAAAACAGAATGATTAAAATTATTAGCATTACTGAACCAGCATTCTTTGGAAATAAAATGAAAAAAATGGCACGCTTGTTTTTCAGTATTCTCATTTTGGCCGGTTGTGGACGGGAGATTCCCCAATCATTATATCAAATACCCACATTAATCGTACGTGAAGGGACCGAATCCGGATTTGATTTGTCGGTATACAAGCGTTCATCGGAGACTATTTTACGAGTTCTGTCCCTGGGTGAAATGGAAACCAGAATGGCCGGCGATAGCCTGTATATTCGTCCCGGGGAAGGGGCCGGTTCCCTGGTCAGTCTATCGGTTACCGCGGATGGTTTGCCCTATACAATTATGGTTATGGTCAAAAAAATGATCCGCCATACATTTACCTATCCGGCCCAGGCTGGTGATACCCTGATCGTAGTTATGGGTGCTTTCAATGATTGGTCTCGCACCGCTCTTCCATTAGTTGATAGTGATGGCGATGGGATGGTGGAGCGAACCCTCTATTTGCGACCTGAACGTCACGAATACAAATTCGTCGTTAACTGGCAGGAAGTAATCGATCCCCTGAATCCGGTTTTCATTTCCAATAACATCGGTGGCTGGAATTCAATCCTCGATTTATCGGACCAGCGCCCGCAGCAGGCCGGTCGATTCATGAAACGAACTGCCCATGGCAAGCGCCTGGAATTTGCCTATATTCCGCCGGCTGATGGATCACGACCGGTAGTTACTGAAGTATTAATTGACAATACACTTCTGACCGATCAGGAAATTGATCCTCAGCCTGACGGTAGTCTAATAATAAATATGGCCGGTTGGGATAACGGCCGGTTGCGGATCACCGGTGTTGATGGAGCCGGCCGGGTGATTCCGGAAAATCAGACCATAATTAAAAACGGCCGTTTTCTCACGGTTGAGAACGAACCGGACGACTGGCATTTCTCGGTTTTATACAGTTTGATGGTTGACCGTTTTCTCGATGGTGATCCAACAAATAGCCGAAAGGTTGGTGGGGTCGATCTCAATCCCCTGGCTGATTTTCATGGCGGTGATCTGGCCGGTATTAGTGCCAAATTAAAGTCTGGCTATTTCTCTAATCTGGGGATTAATGCGATCTGGATTTCACCGGTGTCGCGTCAGCCTGATAGCGCATTTACCGAATGGATACCACCGAACCGGAAGTATACTGGTTATCACGGCTACTGGCCAGTGCAGCCCCGGCAGGTAGATCCACGGTTCGGCACTACCGAAGAATTACAGGATTTAGTACGAGTAGCTCATGTCCGGGATATCAAAGTGATTCTGGATTTTGTCAGCAATCATGTACATGAAGAGCATATTTATAATCAAGAACACCCGGACTGGTTCGGCTCCCTGTATTTGCCGGATGGGACGGTCAATATTCGCAATTGGAGCGAGGAAACCCGTTTGACCACCTGGTTTGATGAATTTATTCCGTCCTTCGATTTTCCTTCGGCGCCAGCTGCCATTGATCAGGTTGTGGATGATGCGCTGTGGTGGCTGGAAACATTCAATTTTGACGGCTTCCGCCAGGATGCGGTTAAGCACGTACCCCACAGCTTCTGGAAAAAATTGACTGCTGAAATGAAAGCCCGTTACCCGGATCGGGATTTGTATCAGATTGGCGAGACCTTTGGTTCCGATCAATTGATTGGCAGTTATCTGAATCCCGGTGAGCTGAATTCACAATTTAATTTCGCCATCTATTTCAATG
>JABMPO010000302.1 GCA_013203015.1 Fidelibacterota bacterium | reverse complement strand
GAGCACCAACCTGCAAGTCTTTCGCCGAAGATTGTGCCTACGGACGAGCTGATATTATGGATTGCGCATTTTTTTCTGACAAGTTTAAAAAATAATTTAAACCACTACCGCACCAGATTGTTACTCAGTGCAGTTTGTTTTATTATAAGTTTGTTGTAATCTACAGAAAGGAGAATAGATATGGGGGAAAAGCTTCCAGCAATAATCGTTACTGGAGCTTCGGGTATGATTGGTTGACATTTGATCGATTTCCTGAAAAACAATTTCCATATATTCGCACTAGCACGTCGTGCCCAACATGAATCCCGTGTAGATCCCTATGAAAATATTAGCTGGGTTTTGGTTGATATATCAGATGAAGAACAATTAACCTCTGTATTCGCTGATATAAACAGTCAATTGCAGATCGAATATATTATCCATTTAGCCGCTTATTATGAATTTGGTAATAAACCACACCCAGCCTATAAATTAACCAATGTAGCTGGAACAAAAAACATTTTAGAATTGGCTCGATCAATGAAATTACAACGCTTCTTGTTTGCCAGTTCGGCTGTTACCTGTGAATTTCCTGAGTCAGGCGATTATGTTACTGAACAGACCCCTCCCAACGCTAATTATACCTATACCATCAGCAAACGGGAAGGGGAGGTATTAGTACGTGAGTATTCACAACCACATGGATTAGAACTTAGTTAAGTGCAAAGGAACTGCGTAATGAGACACTTTCTTCAACTGTTATTTGCTATGTTTATTTTATCATCAGAAATCTATTCTTCTGGAACATTATTACAATCAGGTCCTATGGTAGGCTATTCAGATATGGTTGAGGTATCGCTCTGGGTTCAAACAACAGAACAGGCAAAAGTAAAGTTTTATTACTGGGTAGATATGCAATCTGATAATCGCTTTGTGACTGATGAAGTTTTTACTAAAAAACAAAATGCTTTTACTGCAACCCTGATTGCTAATCAGGTCGAACCAGGGAATCAGTATACATATGAATTGTATATAAACGACAATAAAATAGAATTTCCCTATCCACTTAAATTTCAAACACAAAAACTGTGGCAGTGGCGTACGGATGCTCCCGACTTTTCATTTGCCATGGGGAGTGGGAGCTATATAAATGAGATGCTGTATGACCGTCCCGGGGAACCCTATGGTGGAGAATATGAAATCTTTAGCAGTATTTACCAGCAAGAACCTGATTTTATGCTATGGCTGGGTGACAATATTTATTTAAGAGAACCAGATTGGAATACACGATCGGGTATTTTATACCGTTATACACATACTAGATCGTTACCAGAAATGCAGCCTCTTTTGGGGTCTGTCCATCATTACGCGATCTGGGATGACCACGATTTTGGACCCAATGACAGCGATCGGAGTTTTTGGAATAAGGAAACAACTCTTGAGGGCTTCAAATTATTCTTCCCCAATCTAGGTTATGGTATCAATGGAAACCCAGGGACTACGACCTTTTTTCAATGGTCTGATGTTGACTTCTTTCTGTTAGACAATCGTTATTATCGAAGTCCGTTACATCGTGAGTTTACAAATCGACAGATACTGGGTGATGAACAAATCGAATGGTTGATTGATGCTCTCTGTTACAGTAAGGCAGTATTCAAGGTAATTGTAATTGGAGGTCAATTTCTTAATCCGCTCCCACTCTATGAGAATCATGCTAATTACCCAGAGGAAAGAAAAAAGATACTAGACCTGATCGAGCAGGAAAATATTTCGGGAGTAGTGTTTATAACCGGTGACCGGCATTTTACTGAAATAGCCAAATTAGATCGGGATGGAAACTACCCCCTTTATGAATTTACAGTCTCGCCACTTACCAGTGGACCCTGTACACCTTGCCTGGAAGAACCCAATCCGTTTCGAGTGGAAGGAACTGCCGTCATCGAAAGGAATTTTGCTATTATGACGATCACTGGTATTCGAAACAATCGAGAATTGACCTGTAAAATCTACAATGCCCGAGGTGAAGAGTTATGGAATTATTCTATCCATGAAAATGATTTAAAAACCCATAATAAATAGCGGGATATTCGTTTTAGTCTATTTAAAGCTGTGGATTAGTATAGATCTGATTTCATTAATGACATAAAATTTTTATTTACTTCTCCGGCATTTAATGTGTCCCAAAACCTGTTTCATGTAAATTAATCGCTTTTAAAACAATGTCATTTTCAGCAACATTTAAGTCACGTGCAATCAACGGGCACTTGGCTTTCAATAGAAAAAACAGCGACCGTTCAACTCCAGACAAACTCTCGTAATTGCCTTGCCCTTTACTGATAATCATATCGGCATCATTGAATCGTTTTAAAAAATCATCGTTACATAAACTTAAAATAGTGGCAGGTGCGGTCGTTCCCGAAGATATAACTTCAGCGACTTCATCAAGACCGGAATTTATTGCATCTTCTTTGGTCACATCATTTATAACGGGAATAGCACGGACTACATAAGTTACGGGTTTTCCTAATTCCGTTATAAGAATTTTGTCAAAAACAGATTCCCCGGCATTATCGCCCAAATAAAGAACTGACCGGGCCTTTTCAAGCTGGTCGTGAAATAGCTCTAGGTCAAGTATGGCAAAATCCTGCGTAATAATCTGTTGTACCGATTGCGGAATATTGAATTCTTTATTTACCCCAAAATCAATAACATTCCCCGCAATGGCTAATCGAATGGCAGTGAGTAGCCTATTTTTAGATTTATTCATGATGTGTATTAATTCCGGATAGAGTGCCAGCACCTCATTAATATTGTCCGCCTTAATTTTTTTATAAGGATCATATACGCCCGTTATTTCTCTAATTTTCCGATATATGATATTTCCCATTTCAGGAGGCGAATTGTCCATTGGAATATCTTGAATCATCATGCCAATGGTATTAAGTAATGTTTTTATTTTCTTTTCATCGGTTGTTGCTATTCGTCCGGCGCGCAGGGCTTGCTGGAGCATGCAGGGTAAACAATCAAGGTAGGTTTTCATCTCAAGTATTTATCGTTTCAGAGTTGATTGGTTATTAAATAAGGCCAGG
>JABMPO010000301.1 GCA_013203015.1 Fidelibacterota bacterium | reverse complement strand
TAATACGGCTGCGGGAATTTCTGCTGCGGGGATCCTTCCTGCATGTAGACGATAATTATGGGCTGGATGAATCTTTCCGGCGGGAAATTGGTCGCGTATTTCCGAACCGGGAGCTGGTTGAACTGCCCCATGATCACCCAATCTTTTCCTGTTATAATAATTTTCCGGACGGACTGCCGAAGATCCATGAGCATGACAATCAACCGGCCCGGGGATTCGGAATTTTCGATGACCAGCGGATGATGGTCTTTTATTCCTATGAAAGCGATCTTGGTGACGGCTGGGAAGATGAAGAAGTCCATCATGATCCACCGGCGCTTCGTGAAGCGGCCCTGAACATGGGAGTAAATATAATCTGGTACGCTCTGACCCAATGACAAATCCTATTGCCCGGCAGCTCGAGCAGATTCGTTGGGCAACCCTGAAAACTGATATTAGTTTAGTTTTATGGACGGGCTATAACAGCTTGCTGGCCTTGTTGATTGGACTGCTGCTACTTGAATCTGTCTTTTATTTCTCGAGTCCGGTGCGAAAATATTTTACTATATTTTTAGTAGCCGTTTCAATAATATTTATCGCCGGAGTACTGATAGCCAGCCTGCTAATCAGGGTAGATTTTATCAGCCGCTATCAAAAATCAACATTAGCACGAAAATTTGGCGTGCGGGCATTCACTAAATCTGACGCTCTGATAAATGCCCTGGAGTTGGAAGAAGGTCTCTCAAACAGCACTTCAACGCCCCTGAGCAAGGTTTTTATCAACCAGATATTGCAGAAGCTGGATGAAATCGATTATTCGGATTTTATACCGATTAAGCATTTACGAAAGGCCAAACTGCAAAGTATGGGCTTATTAATTTTTTTACTATTAATATTCGCTATCTGGCGGCTACCGGTCTCATCTGCCCTGTATCGCCTGGCCCACCCAGTAATTATATTCTCGGTTCCCAAACCCTTTCAATTGCTAAATCACTCCAAGGATATTAATATTTTAGGCGGTGAATCGGTGGAAATCAAAATACAGAGCATCGGCGCCATCCCCGATTCCGTGCAGCTTGAATTGCTAGCCGTTAATCACACCCTGGCTGATTCCAGCGATTCGAAACCAGCCCTTTTACGCAAAAAAATGGAGAGAATTTCACCGGGCTTGTTCACATTGAATTTGTCAGAAGTTTATCAGGATTATATCTATCGTGCCGTTGTGCCGGCTACTCATTTTTGGCAGCCCTGGGATGAGGTATCAACTAAATCTTACCGGATTTCCGTAACCGATCGGCCGGTTTTTGAAGATTTTTCAATCATGATAATCCCACCTCGTTATAGCAAGCTGCCGATTGTTAATCAAAAGGGCAACCAGGCCAATGTACCGGGGCTGCCGGGTTCAATAATTCGTGTTAAATTGAAAGCAAACCGCCCCTTGTCCAGCGGGTTTGTGGAACTGGGAGATTCGCAGATTCCCATTAAAATTAATGGCCGAACAGGTGCAACCGAATTCATAATGGATCAAGATCAAACGTTTACGGTCAATATCTTTGATCAGCGTGGGATCGCCAATCGGGATCCGATTCCCTATCATTTGCAAATTCTACCAGACTTAAACCCGGATTTGAAAATCATTTCACCAACGCCGGTAGTAGAACTGGGAGATGACCAGACGATTCCCTTTCACCTTTCGATCAGCGATGATTTCGGCTTCTCCGATTTACAGGTAAGTTATGAAATCCAGCAACCTTCATTCCTATCCTCAGAACCGATTACTGCCATTTTTACTATTTATGGTTTAAAGCCTGCTATCTTAACCCAGGAAATTCATAGTACCTGGGATCTGACAAACCTTGGGTTGTTCCCCGAGGATGAGGTTCACTATCATTTTGAATTATATGACAATGATGAAGTATCCGGCCCGAAGAAGGCTATCTCATCCCAATTTATCGCCCGGCTGCCATCTTTGGCCGATCTGTTTGAGCAAATGGAGCAGGGGGAAGAAAATTTATACGAACAGATCGAATTAGAATCTGATGAACTACAGGCCATCAGCGATCAACTGGAAGAAGCCCGGCTGGACCTGTTAAAATCTGACGAAATCGACTGGGAGCAGCAACAAGCTTTGCAGCAGACACTTGAGCAAACCCGTGAAAAAGTGGAGCAGTTTAAAGAATTTTCTCAAGCAATGGAAAAACTACAGGAATCAGCCGATAAACATGGATTGTTTTCTGAAGATATGCTTGACAAATTTCGGCAATTACAGGAATTAGTGTCAGAATTAATCTCGTCGGAATTGCTCAATAGTATGGAAGACATGAGCAAAGCTCTGGAGAATCTTGCCTCCGAAGACCTCTTAGCAGCTATCGAAGATATGTCGGCAAATATTGATCAATTGGAAGAACAACTTGACCGATTCCTGGATATATTTGAAAGAATTCGCGCCGAGCAATCGCTGGAGGAAGTTCGTGAGCGCCTGGACCAATTGCTCAAGCAGCAGACCGCGCTAAACGAAGAATTGGCGCGGACCGACGAAAATACCGACCCATCTGAGCTGGCGCGTTTGGCTTATGAAGAGGATCGAAATAGCCGGGAATTTGAGAATATCCGCGAAGCAATGAAATCCGCCAGTGAGGCAATGGAAAAATTCAGTCCCCAATCTTCGGCAGCAATGGAAAATCTTGAGCAATCCGAATTGACGGAGGAAACATCACAGAAACTGCAACAATCGGCGTCCGAGTTAAAGCAGCAGAACAGCGGTCAGGCTAAGCCTCACAGTCGCCAGGCTCAGAGCAATTTACAAGAACTGCAACAGCAATTCGCCGCTCTCCAGCAACAATTCCAGAACCAGACTGTCAGTGAGATGACCGAACGTTTTCAGAGCATCATGCGAGATTTGCTGGCGGTTTCAAAATCACAGGAGAAACTACGCAATACCACTGCCGGCCTGTCACGCAATTCTTCCCAGTTGGGCGATGCTGCCAATCGCCAGTTAATGCTACAAGATCAACTGAAACAGATCACTGCCAGTTTGATGGGATTATCCCGGGAAACATTTACGGTAACACCAGAAATCGGGAAGTCGGTCGGTCTGGCGAATGCCATGATGCAAGATTCCCGGCAAAAACTTGAGCAGCGTAACGGCAACGGCTCTCGCAACAGTCAAGCAGCCGCCATGGAAGCCTTGAATGAGGCCTCGCTGGCGGTCTATTCCACCATGAAAAATATGGAGCAATCCGGATCGGCCAGCGGATTCGGTCAATTTCTGAAACGGATGCAGCAAATGTCCGGCCAGCAACAGGGAATCAATAACCAGGGTATGCAGTTAGCCCTCGGTCAAATGGCGGCAGCGGCTCAGCAGGGTCTGATGCAGAGAATGCTGCGCGAACAGGGGCAGGTAAGAAAATCGCTGCAAGACTTAATGAACGAGATGAAGCAAACCGGTAAACAGGGGTTAGGTGACCTGAGTGGAATCGCCCGTGAAATGGATGAAGTAATCAAAGACTTGAAGCGTCAACGCTACACCCGCCAAACCCAGGCGCGGCAGGAGCGCATTTTATCAAGAATGCTGGACAGTCAGCGATCATTAACGCAAAGGGATTATAAACAAGAGCGAAAATCCAGCACCGCCAGCCCGATCAATTATATCGGTCCCGGTGGATTACCAGCCGATCTGGGACAACGACGCAGTCTGGCGCTGGAAGCCCTGAATCGAGCGTTGCAGTCCGGCTATCCCCGCGATTACCAGGATATGATCCGGCGTTATTTTAATGCCATCACCAGCGAAGAAGCCGAACAATCAGGAGAAAGATAAATGCCCCGCTTAATTATCCTGCTGATTACTGTCTTGCTGTCCAATACGATGGCGCAGGTCAAGGTAATCCCAACCGGTAAACGCGCATTGCAACAGGCTCAAATACTTGAACGACAGGGTAAAATTGACGAAGCGCAAGCAATTTATTATGGAATTCTGGAAACAAATCCACGGAATCATCAGGCTTATCGCAGTTTAAAAAATAGTTTATTGCGAACGGGTGACTTTGATGCAACAGTTACTGTAATTACTAATTATCTTAAGCATAATCCCCAGGATTTGGGCGGACAGATAGAATTAGGCGAACTATATTATTTAATGGATCGCAAAAGCGAAGCTGATCAACATTGGAAACAGATCGAGCTGAAATTCAAAAAAAACCGTAATTATTATCACACCATGTTATTTACTCTGGTGCGCCTGTCGCTGACTGAGAAGATTGATTCACTGGTGGTCCGGGGGCGCAAAGAATTCAATGATCCGGCTTTAATGGCAACCGACCTGGCAAATTATTATGCTGGCCGCGGTGCGATTAGTCGAGCTGTTAATGAATATATAAACCATTTGCTGGCACGCCCCAAACAACAGCAGTTTGTCACCAATCGAATTCTCATGCTTAGCGACGAATCGGAAAACTTTCAACAAATCGAATCAACCCTGTTGTCGCGATTACCAGAGAATGAATCACTCCTGCTCAAATTACTGGCTGCTTATTATTTTAAAATCCGTCAGTACGAAAAAGCAATTGATCAGCATTTACAATTGGGGTTGGTGACCCCAATGGATTTTGATCGTTGGCTGAAATTGGCTGCTAACTTGCGCGCAGAAAACGAATTCGGGTTTTCCCTGACAGTCTATCAGACAATCCTCACAAAAGATCGAAAATTAATTCCCATGGAAGTGATTGGAGCAGCGCTGCTGGGTATGGGGCAATGTTATGAGAATCAAATTATTCCCACGCAAAAATACGCAACGCTGGTTGGTTTCTTCCCCGATAACATTATTTTTGAAAATCATTTCTATGGAGCGCCGGAAATATCCACCAAACCACTGGAACATTCATTTGCCTTGTATGATTCAGTCCTGACGGAATTACCCCTATCGACTTACCTGCCCCAGGTACATTTTCGTCTTGGTGAAATAAAATACCGTATAACGCGTGATTTCGATGGCGCTGCCCGCTCCTACCAGGCAGCAATTACAGCCAATCCTAAACCCGACCTTAAATCCAGAATTCGGTTGCGAATAGGGGATATTTATCTTGCAAAAGGTGATGCAAGTCTGGCCCGGGAATATTTCAATCAACAACTTTCGCGGGAAAATAATAGTGGAAATATTAGTCCATTTCTACTACGCCTCGTCCAGGCTAATCTATTAATGGGCGACATAGAATCCGCTCTGACCTTGATTGAAACAACTCTCAGTGAATCAGGTCCGGATCAGGCCTATTTCAACGATTTAATGGAAATTCAAGATTTGATAGTATCGTATTACAGCGCAGGTTCCAATTTGGATCAGGCTGCTTTTCTGGTATTTTTGAATGGCGAAAATTTCGTCCGCCAGAATAAGCTTAATGAAGCGATCCTGGTATTAACCGCCCTGCGCGAGGAAAGTCCTAATGCTAAGATTATCCCGCTGGCAACTTTACGCGAGGCCCTCTTGCGGCTGGCAATGGATGATCAGGAAACCGCCCTGGCATTGGCGAATTTGTTGACCGAAACACAGTTGGCTGAAATTGGAATCACACTTTTGGGAGAAATTTATGAACTGAACGGAAATCCTGAAAAATCTTTATTAAATTATCACCGGCTGCTGGAGGAATATCCATTGTCAATCCTGACTGAGCCTGTGCGTTTCAGGGTTCGCGAATTAAATATCAAATCAGGGAGTTA
This sequence comes from Fidelibacterota bacterium, assembly GCA_013203015.1. Classification (GTDB taxonomy): domain Bacteria; phylum Fidelibacterota; class Marinisomatia; order Marinisomatales; family TCS56; genus JABMPO01. The sequence goes on along the minus strand of JABMPO010000301.1, from coordinate 1,720 downwards.
ATGTGAAAAAATTGGGTTTTTATTTTTTATTACTGAATCTGGTATTTGCCCAAAAAATACTGATTCCAATGGATCTGGTTCAGAAAGACCATCTAAAAGCATACGGGATTGCCTACTGGGTTTTGGAACGGGAAATAAATGTCGAATGGTTGCTGAATTATCGCGGCGGAGCCTTCTTACTGGACTCCTATAATTTCATTGAGCAAGAATGTCGGATTCGCGGAGTAAGCTTTGAACCGGTTGATCCCCATATTATGGTCGATATCTATGGTGCTATTGAGCTCAATAATATGGATGTCGTTCTGCTGGAAAAGGCTCCTAAAATTGCCATTTATACTCCACCGGGCAAGCAACCCTGGGATGACGCTGTTACCCTGGCTTTAGCCTATGCGGAAGTGCCCTACGAAACCCTGTGGGACGAAGCTGTCCTGACCGGCAAACTGAGCGAATACGACTGGCTTCACCTCCACCACGAGGATTTTACCGGTCAGTATGGAAAATTTTATCGAAATTATCGGAACGCCCAGTGGTATATGGACCAGCAGTCGCAGTTCGAAGCCCTGGCCACCGCGCTCGGCTTCAACTCAGTTCACGAAGAAAAAAAAGCCGTTGCATTGGCTATCAAGGATTATGTTCGCCAAGGTGGGTTCATGCTGGCAATGTGTTCAGCCACTGATTCCTACGATATCGCCCTGGCAATGGGTAACGCCGATGGAGTTGTCAGTGTATTTGACGGTACACCAGTCGATCCACAGATTCAGGCAAAATTGGATTTCAAGCAAACTTTTGCGTTTACTGACTTCAATCTCATTGTCGACCCTATGATTTATGAATATTCAGATATTGACTTTCCTTCCAGTAATAATCCGGTCACTCATGGTGCTGAAAGAGATTATTTTACTTTGTTCGAGTTTTCTGCCAAATACGACCCGGTACCCACCATGTTGACCCAAAATCACGTGGCGGCTGTAAAAGGTTTTATGGGTCAAACCACTGGATATTTACGCTCAAAAGTGAAGAAGCACATCATTATAATGGGCGAGGACCCAGCCACTGACCAGGTCAAATACCTGCATGGAAATTTCGGTAAAGGCACATTTACTTTTCTGGGTGGTCATGATCCGGAAGATTACCAGCATTTTGTAGGGGATCCGCCCACGGACCTATCACTTCATCGAAATTCTCCGGGCTACCGTTTGATACTGAATAATATTCTTTTTCCCGCAGCCCGTAAAAAAGAACGCAAAACCTGATAATCACCTGATTTCACGACCGGAGCGATCATGAAAACAATCCAGATCAGAACTTCTGAAAGAGTCGAATTAATTGATATAACCAGCACAGTTCAAGCTTACGTCAGCGAAAAGGGAACCCTGAACGGCATTATCATTATTTACGTGCCCCATACCACTTGTGGAATTACCATTAATGAGCATGCCGATCCTGATGTGGTTCGCGATATAAAAATGCAATTAGGAAAACTGGCACCGGAAAACGCCGGTTACCATCATTATGAAGGAAATTCCGACAGCCACGTAAAATCCAGCCTGATCGGTGCTTCTGAGACAGTAATTATCAGTAATAGCCAACTGCTACTGGGAACCTGGCAGGGTATATTTCTATGTGATTTTGATGGACCGCGAACCCGCAACGTACATTTGAAAATTATGGCCGATTAATTATTTTAGTGGAATAAATTTAATCGTAGTCGTGCCCACCC
>JABMPO010000300.1 GCA_013203015.1 Fidelibacterota bacterium | reverse complement strand
TTGATTGTGTCTGGGGATGGTAACATATTGTTTGTAGATTACAATTATTCTGTATTAATTCTAGAAATAATAATTTAATTTTGACCTATATAACCTAAATTCTGTTTGGTTAATTAATAATTCAATAAATTCAAATATGATTTTTCAAGACTCATTAAAATCCATCCTGATTGTCGATGACGATTTGGCTATCCAGGAAATCTTAAGAACAGCTTTTATGGATGAGGGCTATAAAGTACTGGTGGCAGGAACCGCCGATGAAGCCCTTAAAATATTAAAACACCAAAAATTTTATATATATTTTCTGGATTTGAAATTGCCAGGTATGTCCGGAATAGAATTATGTAAAATTATTAAAGACCGTAACCCGGTGGCATACATTTATGCCATTACTGGTTACGGTGATTTGTTTGATTTGCGGAAAGCTCGAGCTGTTGGATTTGATAATTATTTTTTAAAACCATTTCATGTACGGAAACTTATCGATGCGGTAAGTACATCAACCAGAGATCTCGAGCGCTGGCATAGTATATTGATAAAGTATAAAAAATAATCTGACTAAGTATAATCCAATAAAAATATTAACTTTGCCGTATATCAACAATTTATAATAATTCTCACGTCATGGCATTAATAGGAATCAATAATATATTTCAATTGGCCTGATTTTTTATTCGATAAAATCGATCATTGATTAACTGGACAAAGAAGTGGTATTGGCTTCACAATTCCATTTTTATATTCAATTACTTAATATAACATCTGGATTGGATTTCTTATATTTCACTCCCTTTTGGATGAATTAGTCGTTTAAACACAGTGCCTGAATATTGAGTTAGTCATTTTCGGATTAAGGAGAAAATAATGCGGCCAAAAGTGAATTTTTTAACGCCCGAACTTGTATCAAAAATAATTGCTGAAAGTTATCTCATTCTAGATTCTTTGGGTGTAGAGATAAACAATACGGAAATTCTTTCCATGCTGGCAGATCATGGTGCCCGGATCGATATGGAAAAATTCAGGGCTTATATACCAGAACAGTTAATAAAAACTGCCCTGGATTCAGCCTCACAATCATTTTCACTTTATGATGTGCTTGGTCAACAAACCAATGACTTTTCCGGAGACAATGTTCATTTTACTCCTGGATCAGCAGCCTTGAATGTATTAGATCATAAGACACAGGAAATTCGGAAACCAAAAACTGATGATTATATCAAATATGTAAAAATTATTAGCCAACTTGATAATATCGCATCCCAGAGCACGGCATTTATACCTGCTGATGTGCATGAAAAAATATCGGATAGTTATCGACTTTATTTGAGCCTGTTGTTTGGAGAAAAACCGGTGGTAACAGGTGCCTTTACTATCGAAGCATTTGAAGTGATGAAGGATTTACAACTGGCAGTCCGCGGTTCTGAGCGAGCCTTAAAAGAAAAACCGCTTACGATCTTTTCCTGCTGTCCTACGTCCCCGTTGAAATGGAGTGATGTCACCTCACAAAATTTGGTTGATTGTGCCCGTTATTCAATTCCAGTGGAATTTATTTCCATGCCATTATCAGGGTTTGTTGCACCGGTTACATTAACCGGGTCAATCATTCAACACGCAGCTGAAACACTCAGTGGTCTGGTAATCAGTCAATTGGTTAACCCCGGAACCCCGGTTTTATGGGGCGGTTCGCCGGCTGTTTTTGATGTGCGTTATGAGACCACCCCCATGGGAGCAATCGAGACAATGATGATTGACTGTGCCAATAATGAAATCGGTACACGCCTCGGTTTGCCAACCCAGGCCTATATTGCCCTTAGCGATGCCAAGATTCTGGATGCCCAGGCTGGTCTGGAAACAGGAATCGGAGCTACCCTGGCTGCCTTATCTGGTATCAATAATATTTCCGGACCGGGAATGCTGGATTTTGAAAGTTGCCAGAGTCTTGAAAAATTGGTTGTGGATAATGAGATCGCCGGGATGTGTCTGCGAATGGTAGCTGGCATTACACCCCGGGATGACTTTCCTGCCATTCCCATTTTAGAAGAGCTATTGCGTGATGAGCACCTGCTGATATCAAATCACACCCGGAAGCATCTGCGCAGCGAACATTATTTCCCAGGCGCCGTAATAGATCGGGCGAATCGACCACGCTGGATTGAAGAAGGCAGTACTACTCTGGGTAGTAGAGCCACCAGTGAAGTGGATCGATTGCTAATGAATTATACCCCATCCACATTACCTGAATCAGTTAAAAATGATCTACAGGAACGGATGACTATAGAAGCCGGTAAATATGGTCAATCCAAACTCCCAGCCTTAGTTTAATGATAGTTCCGGTTCCAATAGCCCTATCAGAAATATTGCCTGGAGTTAAGGAAGTTCTAAAACAACAGGGGGTCAAGGAAAACCATTCTATTTCATCCAAGGTTATGAATCTGGTTGAAACAGCCCGTCGAAAATTCATGGATGTTGCTCAGCCAGTTGGTATTAAACAGGAACTGTCAACTGCTGAATTTGCGGATATTTTTATTGGTGAAGGTGAAAATGATAATAGTGCTCCGTTAAGTGGAATCTATCCTCATGCTGATCGCCTGGCCTTGTTTGCTTTGACGGTGGGGGCCGAAGTCAGTAATCTGATTGCCGAACTGGTGGGTTCCAATGATATTGCTCTGGGATATACATTGGATGCGGTTGCTTCGCTGGCAGCTGATAATGCCGCTGGACTGATGGAAAAACAATATCATGAAGCTGCCTTTGCTAATCAAAACAGTACTATTAAAGTGTTAGGTTATAGTCCCGGTTATTGTGGCTGGCATATTAGTGGTCAGAAAAAGTTATTTCACTATCTAAAACCGGAAACAATAGGTATTATATTAAATGATAGTTTCTTAATGGAACCAATAAAATCCGTTACCGGTGTTTTAATTGCTGGCAAAGCGGATATTCACATTTTTAAACCGGATTTTTCTTTCTGTCGCGTTTGTCGCACACACTCATGCCATAGTCGACTGAAATCACTTAAAGGCGAAAGGATTGAACAATGGAAATCTTGAACCAGATTGCGGAATTTCTTGAAAAAGGGGAAGACAAATCTGTGCATGACCTGACTGAACAAGCTTTGAAAAATGGGGTACCGGCAACTCAAATATTAAACCAGGCCTTGATTGCCGGAATGGATGTTATTGGTGAAAAATTCAGAGCACATGAAATTTTTCTTCCTGATGTTCTATTGGCAGCCCGCGCCATGCAGGCCGGAATGGAATTATTAAAACCATTATTGACCTTGGCAGAGCAATCAGGTTTAGGTAAGATTGTAATTGGTACGGTAAAGGGGGACTTACATGATATAGGAAAAAATCTGGTGGGAATCATGCTTAAAGGAGCCGGATTTGAAGTGATCGATCTGGGCAAAGATGTCAGCCCGGAAAAATTTGTGGATACAGCGATTAACGAAAAAGCTGGAATTATTGGTATGTCAGCATTACTGACTACAACAATGCCAGTGATGAATAACGTGGTAGAATTACTCAAGCAAAAGAAATTGAAAGATCAGATTAAAGTAATCGTAGGTGGGGCTCCGGCATCAGAAGAGTTTGCCGCCGAGATTGGAGCCGATGCCTATGCCTTCGATGCTGCCAGCGCTGTGGAACGGGTTAAACAATTGTAAATTTATTAGGTGATTATGCAGTCATTGATTAAGCGCATCAAAGCTGGCCAAATTCTGGTCTCAGATGGGGCCATGGGTACGGCTTTATTCGAAAAGGGTTTGAATCCTGGTGATTGTCCGGAAGCCATGAATCTGACCCATGGAGAAAAATTACGCGCGATAGCTCGGTCCTATTCCGAGGCCGGAGCGGACATTGTGCAGACCAACACATTCGGAGGCTCATCAGTAAAACTGGCTGAATATGGTCTGAGTGCAAAAACTAAAGAAATAAACAGCCTGGCAGTGACTTATGTAAAAGAATCTGTCAAAGAAGGAGTTCTGGTATCAGGTTCGTGCGGGCCATCAGGTAAATTGCTTGAGCCATATGGTGATGGCACACCAGCGGAATTGCAAGACGGATTTGAGCGTCAGATATCCGCCATGGTAAGTGCAGGTGTTGATCTGATCTGCGTTGAGACCATGATCGACATTAACGAAGCGCTAATAGCTGTGCGGGCAGCAAAAAATATAGCACTGAGCATTCCGGTTATCGCTACAATGACTTTTGATCCGACGCCACGCGGATTTTATACAATCATGGGCGTGAGTATTGCTGATGCGGTCGAAGCGCTGGTAAAAACCGGCGCTGATGTCATCGGTTCAAATTGTGGTAATGGGCTTGATAAAATGATCGAAATTGCCCGCGAATTTCATAAGGTAACCGATACCCCGATTATAATCCAGTCTAATGCGGGTCAGCCGGAAAATCAAAATGGTCGGTTGGTTTATAAAGAATCAGCAGCTTTTTTTGCCGATCGAGTACAGCAATTGATATCTGCCGGTGTTTCTATTATTGGTGGCTGTTGCGGAACTACTCCTGACCATATCCGTGCAATCAGAAAAGTGGTTGATACAATGCAGAATCAGTAAGTTGAACTTCTAATGATTGGAGTATTTATGCGTAAAAATGTGATTCGATTAATTTCTATATTAATTCTGATGGCTTTAATAAGTTGTACAAACCGTTGGGATTGGCTGGAGACTTTACCAAAACCGTGGACCCTGACTGAAGCG
>JABMPO010000299.1 GCA_013203015.1 Fidelibacterota bacterium | reverse complement strand
TAAAGTATTCGTGGTTTTTCTGTATTGTGGGTCCCGTCCTGTGGTGTATGTCGCAGGTTCGATTCCTGCTGGGCGTACTAATCTACATTCGCTATACTCATTACGATTAGCAAGCGTGCACGGAATAATTTGATATGCTGTATATGCTGGAAGATATTTTATTTCTGACAATGAATTATTTTGTAATATCATGTATGGAAAGGAGAAACTGTGTTGGGAAAATCAAATAAATCTCCGGAAACTGAATTGGAACGAATTCACGGTAAATTTCAGTATGTTGGTTTTTGGCCAAGAATGTGGGCTGCGCTCATCGATACAGTAATCGTGTCAGCAGTAATATTTCCTATTCTTTTTGCCGTTTATGGTAAAGAATACTTCCTGCGCGGAGCATTGGCAGCAGGATATTTTGATACATTGTTGAATTATATCTTCCCGGCCATAGCAATTTTAATTTTTTGGAATTATAAATCAGCGACTCCAGGCAAAATTGCCTTAAAAATGATTATTGTTGACGATCGAACCGGTAAGGCACCATCCAAAGGACAGTTGATTGGCCGTTATTTCGCCTATTATCTTTCATTGCTGCCATTGGGACTGGGGTTCCTATGGATTGCCTGGGATAAGCGAAAACAAGGTTGGCATGATAAATTAGCCGGTACGGTTGTGATTCGACCTGAACGACACCAAGAGATAAATTAACGTATGCATTATGATTATTTCTTGAAAATTTTTAGAAATTCTTCTAATACTTTGTATATTCGATAGTTGTAGAATCGGAACTAGCACTGCGAAAAATGACATCAGAAGTCACTCAAGCAATAGTAATTATTTCCACAGCAGCAACAACTGACCAAGCCAGTAGAATAGGGCAGACCCTGCTCGAAGAAAACCTGATCGCCTGTGTGAATATAATACCCGGTGTCAAGTCTCTATATCGCTGGCATGGTAAAATTCAGCAGGATGATGAAGTTGTCATGTTGATGAAAACTTTAAAAGATAAGCAAGTTGCTGTATTTGAACGTATTAAGCAGTTGCATGATTACGATGTGCCGGAAATAATCGCCTTGGGGTCAGACTCAATCGACCCAGATTATTTTGACTGGTTGAAAAAGGTTATTAACACTTAAAATGCCTATAATTCCACATAAACGTTACCAACGGATTTTGTTGTACATTATTTTGGTAATTGCTATTGGTAGCAGCGGATTTTATTTTCTTGGCGGTTCGGAGTGGACATTATTAGATAGTTTATACATGACAATTATTACATTATCGACAGTGGGCTTTGGTGAGACCCACGATCTCAACACAAGTTCGCGTATCTGGACAATAATTGTTGTAGTATTTGGCGTTACTGGTTTTGCCTACATTGCAACGCAAATTGCCCATGAAATGGTTGATTTTCAGAATTATTGGAGAAAACGCATGAAAAATCGAATCACCAAAATGCAAAACCATTATATAATCTGTGGTTTTGGACGTATGGGTGAGGTTATTTGCGATGAACTGAACTCTAAGAGACAGAAAATTGTTATAATCGAACGGCGCGAAATGAATGTGGATATTCTGCGCGAAAAGGGTTTTGCTTATGTTGTCGGTGATGCAACCAATGAAGACACGCTCATAGATGCCGGACTGGAACGGGCTAAAGGCATTGTTATTGTACTTGGATCAGATCCAGATAATTTATTTGTAACTATGACGGTAAAAACGCTTTATCCTGACATTTTTATAATAACAAGATGCAGTACCATCGGATCGAATAAAAAATTCAAACGGGCCGGTGCCGATAAGGTAGTTAATCCTTATGTTGCCGGCGGGCATAAGATGACCGAATTATTATTAGAGCCTGGTTTGAATGACAGCGTAGAAATTATTACTGATTTGGAAACGGAATCATTCCTTGAATTAGGCGTCGATCAGATCGAGGTATCAAGTGTACAATGTTTGTTGGATAAAACTTTGCACGAATCACAATTAAGAGACGAATACAATTTGATGGTGCTGGCAGTAATAGAGCCCGATGGTAAAATTCATATCAATCCAAAATCCGATTTTTTATTGAATGGTAACCAAAAAGCCGTGTTAACAGGCCGGAAAGAAGATTTAAGTCGATTTAAAAAGCAAATTGCTGTATCGTCATAATTGTCATATAATATATATTATGTATAATATACCCCAGTGATGAAATTTATCGTATTACAAGATTGACCAGCCTACCGGGTACATAGATTTCTTGAACTATCTCCTTCCCATTAATAAACCGAGCAACATTTTCTTCATTTATGGCAGTTGCAATGATCGTGTCCTTACCTGCTTCGGAATCAACCGAAATTTCCCCACGGCGTTTTCCGTTGACCTGTACGGCAATTATTATTTGATCGGCAATCAGATATTTTTCATCGTAACCGGGCCAGGTCTCGTAAGCAATTGTATCATCATGTCCCAAGAGTTGCCATAATTCCTCAGCTATATGTGGCGCAAATGGCGCTAACAATTTTATAAAACTGTCCAATGCTATTCGATTGATTGTTTTTTCTTTTCCAAGCTCATTCATAAAAATCATCAGCTGACTGATGGCTGTATTCAAGGCCAGGTTGTCAATATCTTCGGTGACTTTTTTTATGGTATAATGCAATATTTGTCGGTGTTTGGAATTTAACTGTGCATCATCCAATTCGACTTCCTGTACAAAACGCCAGACACGTTTTATAAAACGATCAATTCCGGAAATTCCCTTGGTATCCCAGGCCGCAGCCTGGTCGAATGGGCCGATAAACATTTCATAGATTCGAAATACATCGGCACCATGTTCGTTGACTACCTGATCAGGGTTAATAACATTACCACGGGATTTGGACATTTTTTCGCCGCCTTCTCCCAATACCATACCATGCGAAGTCCTTTTCATATACGGTTCGGATACAGGTACATGTCCACAATCGGCCAGGAATTTATTCCAAAAACGACTGTATAATAGATGCAGGGTTGTATGCTCCATACCTCCGTTATACCAGTCTACGGGCATCCAGTACGCCATTTTCTTTGGGTCTGCCATTTGCTGATCGTTTTTTGGATCAATATAACGCAGGAAATACCATGATGAGCCAGCCCAGTTGGGCATGGTGTCCGTTTCACGAACCGCCGGCTTGCCACATTGCGGACAACTGGTATTGACCCAATCTTTAATGGCAGCCAATGGTGATTCACCAGTGTCGGTCGGTGCGTACTTTTCGACATCTGGCAGTAATACCGGTAGGTCTTCATCCGGTACTGGTATCCAGCCACAACTTTGACAATGGATCATGGGGATCGGTTCACCCCAGTAGCGCTGACGCGAAAACACCCAATCCCGCAGCTTATAATTGACAGCCGTCCTGCCAATCCCCTTTTCCTCCAGCCAGCTGGTTGTTCTTTCCTTAGCCTCAACTACATTCAGTCCATTGATATCAAGGCCGCTATCGTTGGCAGAGTTGATGGATTTGCCATCTTGAGTCCAGCAGGCTTCGCCAGCCATGATTACTGCTTTATTCAGACCGGTCTGCGCGACTTGCCTTTCATCCGGATCAATGATACAACGGATTGTAAGATCGAATTTTTGGGCAAATTCGAAATCGCGTTCATCGTGAGCCGGCACTGCCATAATGGCACCGGAGCCATAACTGATCAGAACATAGTCAGCCACCCAAATTGGTATCTTTTCTTCGGTGACCGGATTAATAGCATAGGTCCCAGTAAATACTCCAGTTTTTTCAGTACTTAATTCAGTCCTTTCCAGGTCACTCTTTCGGGCACTGGAATTAATATATTCTTTCACCGTTGACTGATTTTCGCTTGTGGTTATCTGGCTTACCAACTCGTGTTCCGGTGCCAGTACCATGTAAGTTGCCCCAAACAAAGTGTCAGGTCTGGTCGTAAAAACGGATATTTCTTCATTGTAACCATGGATTTTAAAACGTACATCAGCACCATCGGACCGCCCTATCCAGTTAATCTGCTGGGTCTTGATTTTATCCAGGAAATCCACATCATCCAAACCACTGATAAGTTTATCGGCATATTCGGTAATTTTGAGCATCCATTGTTCGATGCGCCGTTTCTCGACATCACCACCACAGCGCTCACATTGGCCGTCGATTACCTCTTCATTGGCCAAACCAATTTTGCAGTTAATGCACCAGTTAATGGCCATTTTATCTTTATATGCCAAACCCTGCTTAAAAAACTGGATAAATATCCATTGTGTCCATTTGTAATAATCCGGATCAGTAGTATTCACAGCACGGTCCCAATCGAAGGAAAAACCAAGCAATTGTAATTGCTGGGTATAACGATCAATATTTTGTTTGGTAATTACTGCCGGGTGAATACCGGTCTTAATGGCATAATTTTCCGAAGGCAGACCAAAACTGTCGAAACCCATGGGAAACAAAACGTTAAAACCTTCCATACGCTTTTTTCGTGCCAGAATATCCAGGGCAGTGTATGACCTTGGATGTCCCACATGCAATCCGTCGCCGGACGGATAGGGGAATTCAACCAGACAATAAAATTTGGGTTTATCCAGAAAGTCAATTGCCTGGAATGTTTTATTTTTTAGCCAGAATTTCTGCCATTTGGCTTCTATTTGCTGGTGATCGTATGATTTCATCATTTTATCATTTACCGGTATCGTGCGTAATTGTTTAGCTTTCTGCCCCATCAAAGCTAAAATACAGGGAAAAGTTTACTAAGAATACTAAGCACGGAACTATTAATTATTTCGTTCACCTTATGATTCCTGCTGGTGGTTTTTCGCTTGCCACAGGAGTGTTAATAGAATACATTTCAATGCTTATGCAACAGTTATATTAATGCAGAAACGAGCTTGAGATGATCCATAAAAAAATTATTCCACTGCTAATCTTGATAGTCATGCAATTCTATTTATTTTCTTGTGCTCGCCAAATTTATGAAGTGACTTACCCCACCCTGCTGGATGGAAAATATGACTCTGAATTTCCTTACCGCAGTAGTTCTAAACAATTAGAGGAGATCAGCTCAACCGTTAACATGCTGAATGTAATTGTTTTTTATAGAAATTATATTTTTGCTGAATCCAATGAATTTTCGCTTGCTGAAATAAAAAATGGTGATGCTGAAAAACTGGCGGATGAATTAATAAATTACAACACAACCGCCTCAGGAACTGCCACTACCATTTACTATCAGGACCAACGCCTGGGGTTATTGACTTGCGCCCATATCGTGGATTTTCAAGATACCGTATATACCTTCTATGATAAAGCGAAGACAATCGTTCGCAGCATGGCAATTAAGGATCGCCAGATTAATTATGTATCCAATTTACCGGAAGGTGATAATATGGATATCGTTTTACTTGACTCTGATCTGGATATAGCATTAATGGGAAAACGTCTACAGACTGAACCGGTTTTCCCAATTAGCGTTTTCAAATATCCATTTGGGAAAGCACGTGAATTGGAATGGGGTAGTTTTGTCTATCTAATGGGCTATCCAATCGG
>JABMPO010000037.1 GCA_013203015.1 Fidelibacterota bacterium | reverse complement strand
TTTGGTCTAATGGCGTTTACCGGTATTCCTATCTATGCGGTATCCACGATGATTCCTGTCATGCTGATCGCCATCGGTGTAGCGGATGGTGTACATTTATTCAGTCATTTGGATTTGTATTTGGCAAACAATCCCACAGCATCTAAAAAAGAAGCGGTCATGAATATGCTCACGGAAATGTGGAAACCGGTGGTCATGACCTCGATAACAACTGCGGTTGGTTTTATTTCCCTCCTTACATCAGCAGTTTATCCCATCAAGTATTTTGGGCTATTCACAGCCTTTGGGGTATTGGTTGCCATGCTCTTATCCCTGGCACTGGTTCCCGCCGGAATTATGTTGTTGGGGCTCCCCAAGGTTCGTACCGTGAAAGGTCGTAGCAAAGATGATAAACCAGCCCCGGTTTTCGCCCACAAATTTGCACTGGGCTTAATGAAGTATCGTTGGGTCACCCTGGGTTTAACAGCCCTTATCATTGCTGTATCCATCTATGGAACTACCAAGGTATGGATCAACTCAAGCTTCTTAGATAAATTTGAAAAAGATAGTGAGATTGTCCTCACAGATCAATTCATCAATGAAAATTTTGGTGGGACATCTACTATCAATCTCATATTAGAGGGGCAAGAAAATGACATCTTCAAATCCCCGGCAGTTTTAGAACTGGTGGATGCCCTGCAGAATGAGGTAGAAACCTTGAGCACGGTGGGCAGTTCCTTTGCCCTTACAGACTACCTGAAGCGGATGAACCGGGTAATGCATGCTGATGATGATGCCTTTAATACGATCCCGGAATCCAGTGATTTGGTTGCTCAATATTTACTGCTTTATGAAATGTCCGGCGACCCGGAAAATCTATGGCAGGTGACAGATTATGATTATCACCGTTTAAACGTAACCTTCCAGCTTAAAGGCGATAATTCAAAGATTGTTAATGAAGCATTGGAGCGCATCGAAACCTTTCGCGACGAATTCGAACAATTGAATATTGAAATGAAATTTGCTGGTTCAGGTTATAAAGCCCTGGTATTTACCGATCTGATCCTGGAAGGACAAATTAAAAGCCTGGTATTGTCGCTGATCATTGTTGTAGTACTGTTAAGCCTGATGTTTAAAACCTTCAAAGCCGGACTAATTGGAGCGACTCCAATTTTTATTACCGCGCTTTTCAGTTTTGGCGTAATGGGATTGGTGGGAATTCCACTGAATACAACCACGGCTCTGTTATCGAGTATTACCATTGGAATCGGAATTGATTACGCGGTGCATTTTATCGATAGATATCGAACCAATACCAGGCGATCAGGTAACTTCGAGCTGTCGATCCAGCAAACTATGCATCATTCTGGTCGGGCCATAGTATTTAATGCTGCTGTTGTAATTGCCGGGTTTATGGTATTGCTGTTTTCGGTATTCCCACCGAATCGTGAATTAGGGGCGTTAGTATCAATGAATATGTTTACCAGTTTTGTGGGAACATTGACCATCATGGTACTAATTATCGTCCAGTTGCGTTTATTTTTTAATAATCATAATTCTAAAGGTAAATGATAACAATTAAAGGAGTTCTGTCATGAAATTAACCAAACTATTCAGCCTTGTTATGCTATTAGCAGGGATAACCTTTGCTCAGGACATCACTGGGTTGGAAATAATTCAGAATGTATATAATCGACCTACCGGGGATGATATGAAAGGTGATTTAACCATGATTATCGAAAATGCTCGTGGGAATCAGCGGGTTCGTGAAATTAAACAATATGTCAAAGATTTTGGTGACCTGGAAAAAAAGATTATGTTCTTCACTGCTCCTGCTGATGTTCGGAATACATCCTTTATGAATTGGAGTTATACTGATGAGAATAAGGGCGATGATCAATGGATATATTTACCAGCACTTAAAAAAGTGAAACGGATATCCAGTGATAGTAAGAGCGACTATTTCATGGGCTCTGATTTTACCTATGATGATTTAGGCGATCGTCATCCACTGGAGGACACCCACAATCTCCTCCGTGAAGAAACTTTAGATGGTCAAGAAACCTATGTTGTGGAAAGTATTCCGCAGGATGAAGAATACATGTATTCACGAACTGTGACCTGGATTGTAAAAGACAGTTGGATCGGGTTAAAGAAGGAATTCTATGATGAAGACGAAGATTTACTCAAAATTCTGACGGTCAATGAACAACTGGAATCCGCTGGAGTCATCATACTCACTAATGTAAAAATGACCAACGTTCAGAGTGGGCAATCAACGGTGATGTCTTTTTCCAATGTGGAAGTGAATACGGGACTGGCTGATAATACATTTACCGAGCGGATAATGCGCCGCGGAATTCGATAAGGGGGTCGAAATGAAGTTCTCAGTCAATTTATTAATCATTTTGCTGATGAGTTTTGTTGTGTCCGGTTTTAGCCAGGATGTCAGCATCCATGGTTACGCCAGAACCTATTTAGGCCTGTTAACCAACGAACCCTATGATTATGCCATTTCCCAGAATACACTTGATCTGAAACTGGAAGGGAGCGTAGGAAAAGGTGGATTTTATGCTAACCCCTATATCTACCAATACCCAAACCAGGTGATTGACATTCGTCTGCGAGAAGTCTATCTGG
>JABMPO010000298.1 GCA_013203015.1 Fidelibacterota bacterium | reverse complement strand
CCCTCACCGAGCGATTCCGAACGGAAATACAGATGATCGATACGATCAATGTTTACATTGACCGGTCCAGTATGGTAATGGTGTTGTTGGAACAGGGATTCCAGCAGACCGGTTGTTCCTCGGATGAATGTGCCGTTGAAATGGGGCAAATGCTGGGTGCTGAAGAAATTATTGTAGGTTCAATCGGTTTGATCGGTTCAACCTATAGTGTAAATATTCGGTCAATTTCGGTTGAAAACGGAAAAATAAATCGAACGGCCAGTCGTGATTTTCGGAGTGAGATAGATTACGTCCTGACTCCGGGTATGCAGCAGATTGCACAACAATTTGTGTATAATACAACATCGGTAACAACCGATCAGTCCGGGCAATCTCCCGTAGCAACCGATGTGGGTCGCCAGGTTGATGAAGTCATTGGCAATATCAAACCATATTGGGATGAAGTTATGCGTCGCACCGCAGGCCCGGAAACTTATGGCGCTCACAGCGCCGTCAACGAACTGGCAGTACGGGATGCTCGTTACGATGTGGAGAATGAGAAGTGGCTGTACGGCCCCGGCTGTGCCGGTGCTGGTTGTGGTACCTGCAATCCGTTTTTAGGATCGGTGATCGTACCGATTACCCTGGGTTGGGCGTTGGTTGGCGATGTCCATGTCCCGGCTGGGCGCTGGAGGAAGATCAATGATCTGGATGAAAGCCAGAAAACTATCTATTTAAAAACGTATAAGGCTCAGGTGCGGCGGACCAGATTTAATAAAACGCTTTACGGCGCTACCGGTGGTTTCATTCTGGGGGCAATCGTGTACTCACTGCGAAAGTGACGGCATTTGGTTTCAATCTATACTTAATATTTACAATTTGGAGTGGATTGACCGCGTCAATCCAAACATCAGCACGGTTGATGCAATCCAATGGATAATACTGTTTTTCAATAGAATATCTAATAAACCAATTAATATGAATAACGGTTTAGTATACTGTAAATTCTAGCACGAATGGGGTGCTGTTTCGGTATCAGACGAAGCGGCTGAGAAAAACCCGACGAACCTGATCTGGATAATGCCAGCGTAGGGAGGCAACCATGCGAATTAAAAATATCAACTTCTTTATTTTACTTATATTCTTCAGTCAGCTAACCGCCATGGAAATAACCCAGCGTGGAACGGTAATTGATATTGTTTCCGGCCACGGAATTCCCGCGGTAAATATTATCAGCGGTGATACCGGTACCACTTCCGATGAAAATGGAAAATTCCAAATTACTGTCCCATCCGGCCAGGAGATTTCGATCAGTCATATCGGTTATGAACCCATTAAAATTTTAGCTACTGGTCAAGACTTTACTGTCGAACTTCAACCCCTGGTGCTACCCGGTAAGGAAGTCTTTGTTAGCGCTACTCGCGCAGTTACTGGCGTTACGCCCGTTGCCTTTTCAACTATCACCACCGAAGAGATTCGTCGGCGGTATACGGTAGAAGATGTCCCCATGATTTTAGCCCATGAGCCAGGTGTTACTGCTTACAGTGAAAGCGGTAATGGTACCGGGTATTCATATGTAACGATCCGTGGATTTGACCAAAGCCGGATTGCGGTGATGGTCGACAATGTGCCATTAAACGACAATGAAAGCCATCAGGTTTACTGGGTGGATCATGCTGATATTCTCAGTGATGCCAGCGATATTCAGATTCAGCGGGGGATCGGGAATAGTTTGTACGGCTCGGCGGCATTCGGCGGATCAATTAACGTGAATACGCAAATTGAGCATGCTATGCCACAGATGCAGTTTAAAGCCGGCTATGGAGCCTACAATACATTCAAAACCAGCGTAAAGGGCGCTTCTGGTCCCTTGCTGGGAAATAAATTGCAGCTGACTGGCCGTTATTCACAGTTGGAGTCTGATGGCTATCGCGATTATCATAACAGCAGCCAGAAAGCCCTATTCCTGGCTGGTCAATATAAATCGGGAAACTGGATCAATCAGTTCCGCGCATTGATTGGCTATGCGCAAACCAATCTGGCCTGGTGGGGTGTAGCAGCGGAGGATATTAATGATCGAGAAAAACGCCGCGCCGGTTATCAGGCTTATCTCGATGATTTCCTGCAGCAAATATATTCTCTCAATTCGATCTGGCGGATTAACAATGATATATCTTTCAGCAATGTTGTCTACCTGGTAAAAGGCAGCGGTTATTATGAAAATGACAAAAGTGAATCGTTTGACTTAACAGCAGATGATGATTCATCAGAAGTGACAAAATATAGCGATTTTCTTTATGAATATGATCTTGATCAATACCTGACTGGTGATTCAAGTCAATCCATGGATTTTACCCGACGGAAATGGATTGCAAACTCTTAT
>JABMPO010000297.1 GCA_013203015.1 Fidelibacterota bacterium | reverse complement strand
TATCTGTTGAACGGGATGGAAAATTCGACGGCACGGCAATTGTTGGGTATGCCAATGTAAGTGGCTCAGTAAACGGCCTTTTGACAATCAAAGATCGGCTGACTATTACTGCCAACGGAATTGTCGAAGGTAAAATCACCTACGGAGAACTGGAGATTGGTCGTGGTGGTACATTAAATGGTAAAGTAAAAAGAAATACTGTACTTAGTAGTGCTCTTGACAACTCACCCTCTGGTAAATAGTAATAGATTTCTAAAATAAGGCATATATTAAGTAACAGTCGTTAGTTTAACTTTATATTCTAATATTCTCTATATATTCAGCATATAAAAACAATATTTTTCAAAGCTTCTATTTCTTTCACAAATAGACGCATTCAATTATTCAAATATCCTTTCTCTACGGTGCGCATCATCGCTCCTTTTGACTTTGGGGTCAATAAGTTATTGCCAACATTCAACATTCGGAGCAGGCTAATTGTGAAAGGGACTCGCTGGATGCCAGTGTGCGGAACCACCGGTAAGGGCCAATTAGATAATATCAGGCAATCACAAACCGTGACTGTAATAACTCAATCTTTTCCTCGATAGTTAACCAACCCAGAGAAAGTACGAAATTCCTGGGTCTGTTAAATAGATTCTTTAACCACCCACCAGAATCAGAAATACTACTTTCATTCTTGTATACTGCAAAATCAGCAGCGGTTATTTCAATCTGTGTTATACAAACAATCAAAATATCCTGTTGACGGCCATTTCTATCCTGCACTATCAATTTGCTACCGTCAATATTCCGGATCGTTAAATCCGTGGCTTTCAGGCCATTATTAAAATGAATAATACAGGGTATATCAGCGGGCAAGCGACCGGCAAACTGTTCGGGGGTAATGGTGGCAGTACTACGACTGGTACGATAACTGGCACGAATCTGAGCGGCATACAATTGTTGTTCGTGGGAATTGGCATTCTCCGCAAATGTTGTTCCATTCACACTGATTGATTCCGCTGGCCAGGTATTTCTAGTTATTGTAGTCCCGATATTCTGGGCAAAAAGTACATTCAATACCAACGCGACTGTCAGGATTGTTGATCTAATCATTTTACAGGAATATCCACGTTATCTATGAAGATTTTATCGATTCAGCGGATTATCCGTAATCAGACGATTACCCAAATACTAAGCGAACAAATTCCCAAAACGTTGTAGGTATTTGTCCCACACAGAACAAAAGCATATTTTATAAAGCAGAAATTATCAAATACACCGTCAGTGGGTAGACGGCTCGATAGACTTTAAGAAATTTAGATCAAATTATTTTCCATGGCATAATGCATCAATTGGGCATTGCTGGTCATACCCATTTTCCGGAGTGCGCGAGAACGAAAATTGCTGATGGTTTTTACACTCAATGATAATTCCTTTGCTATTACCGACACGGTCTTACCGGAGGCAATCATTACCAATACCTGGAATTCCCGGTCGGAAAGCCGGGAGTGCAGACTCCCGTGATCGTCGTTAAGCATGAAATCCACCAGTTTATCTGCCAGGGCTGGGCTTATATATTTCCCACCGCGCTGGACTTTACGGATCGCATCTACCAGTACATCAGGTGATGTTTCCTTTTTCACGAACCCGGAAGCACCGGCTTTTAATGCCCGAATGGCGTATTCTTCCTCTGACATTATGCTCAATATCAAGACAGCAATTTCCGGACGAATTGCCTTAACCTGTTTCAAAACATCGATTCCGCTACGACCCGGCAACGATATGTCCAATAACAGAACATCCACGACTAATTGAGTGGTGCTGAGTGCGCGCATTAGTTCTACTCCATCACTGGCCTCACCTACGATTTCCAGATCTTCGGTACGTAATATTATCCGTTTAATTCCCTCGCGGATTAATGCGTGATCGTCAACTATAAAAATACTTGTCATTTCCGCTATGTCCTCCAGGTTACAATATCATTGGATAGTATTTGATTGAGGAAGGTATAAACCGGCCGCCAGCCCGTAAGCATCATTTTACCATCCCTGATTGTTGCCATGGTAGTCGTGCACTAACTAACGTCCCGCCCCGCTTGCGTTTGGTTATGGCTACCTGGCCATTCCAGGGGCGCAAACGTTCCAGCATCCCTGCAATTCCCAGGGAATCAAAATTATGCAGTTGAGCATTCGTCACGCCTTTTCCGTCATCGGCGATATTCATTACCAACTGGTTAGCCTGCTTTTTCAGATCGATAGTCACAGTTTTTGCCCCAGAATGTCGAACTACATTGGTTAAAGCTTCCTGTAAAACCCGATACAGCGCTATGGACTGATTATCCGACAAATGGACTTCTTCCAACTTGTTTTTCAACCGACAGACAATTGGGGAATGCCGGTTAAATTCCTTAATATGCCATTCGATGGCTGCCAGCAGACCCAAGTGATCAAGGATACGAGGGTGTAATCGGGAAGAGATTTGTCGCACCGTGTCGATAGACCGATCAGTCAGTTCGATAGTCTGGCCAATCATATCATTCAACCTAGCGGGAATCTCACCCTGCAGCCAGCTTAGATCCAATTTAATCGCTGTCAGTGACTGACCCAATTCGTCGTGGATTTCCTGGGCAATACGGTGACGTTCCTCCTCTTGGGCAACTTGTAGCCGTGAGGATAATACTTGTAACTGGGCAACAGAAAATTTCAGTTGTTTGCGGATGGATAGATGTTGTTCAACTTTTTCCAGCACCATCGGCAGAGTCGCTAAAAATTCATGATCTTTAATGATAAAATCATAAGCCCCTAATTGCATCATTGCCACAGCGATTTTAATCTCTTTGATACTGGTCATCACAATAAATTCTACCAAACTATCCTGATCATCAATGCTATTGAGGACGACATCAGCAGTCATATCCACCAAAAGGTAATCAATTATGACGATCGATTCGGGGTGATTTTTAATCCAAGTAATGGCTTCCGTTCCAGTGACGACAGCCTCAATATTATAATCTTCACTGGATAGTCGCTGCATGATCAATCGTAGCATCCAAAAATCATCGTCTACGATGAGAATCGGGATTCGTGGAATTTCAGAATTTTTTCTCAATTTTTAATTCAATTGGAACAGAGATTAGCTGGAAGGAAGGAATTTAGAACTTGATAATTCTTTGTTCATATCTCATTAAAATTAATAATACACCGGTACCAGACCCAGGTATTTATCCGTTTTCGTTCCAATTAAATCGGAGCACAGATAATCAGTATGCTACATCGCGATGTCGCTCTGTATGCCTCAAAGAAAGTTTAGATAGGAATTTCTATATAAAAAATATTACCCGTAGGCTCATTAGCCTTCACGCCAACTTCAGCATTATGTGCTTCAGCAATTCGCTTTACAATTGCCAACCCCAGCCCCCGGCCACGGCCCTTTTCTATCTGATATTGACGGGTAAATATTTTACTATAGTCATCCTTGTTTATAGACTTCCCATAATCCTTAAAATTGACAATAATATTACCATTTTTTTTCTCTGAATCGATTATTAGCTTTTTACCAGTTTTGGCATATTTAATAATGTTACTGATGAAATTCCTGAAAACTTCAATTATTATTTTATTTGCATTGATCACAAGTACTTCTGGTAAATCAATCTGCACAGCTATACCTGACGATTCTAACCTGGGTGAGAATTCCCCAACTACCAGTTTAATCATTTTAACAAGGTCTATTTCTTCTTTTACAATTTTGTCACCAATTGCGACCTGCGCCAGTACAGTTACATGATCTATTACATTTAGGAGTGTGGCACTACTCTCATGAATGTACTTAAATATTTCATTTTCAGGGTTGTCTTCGTAAGCCACATTAGCCAGCATTATAATTGATCCGACGGGATTTTTTAAATCATGAGTTAATACATCCAGCAACAATTCCTTAAGTTGGTTCGAATCGTGCAGCGCTTCCCGCGAATCCTTTAGATTATTAATCACAATGTCCAAATCTTTAGTTCGCTCAATGACTTTACGTTCCAATGATTCTTTTTCAAAACGCAGTTCATCCTCTGCTTTTTTTATCCTGAGCATCGCATCAACTTGCGCGATCAGTTCTCCTGAATCAAACGGCTTGGTCAAGTAAGCATCACCACCTAAATCCAATCCGTTAATCCGGTCCTGCATTTCTAGTTTATGACCGGTAAGAAAAATGATCAGAATGTGTTTGAATTCTTCACCCTGCTTTAACTGCCGGCAGACTTCGTAACCATCTACTTTGGGCATTACAATATCCAGTAAGATTACATCCGGTTTCGCAATCTCCGCCAGTTTGATTCCCTCTTTTCCTGATTTAGCGGTCAACACCTCGTAGTCAGGTTTAAAAGTGCCAAAAACCTCTTTGATAGAAAGTAAAATTTCCTCATCGTTATCGATGACTAATATTTTAGGCATTACAATGTGCTCCTGTGATTTTCACTTAATCATTTACCTTTCGAAGGTAATCAAACCTTCGGAAGGTGCTTTTAATAATATTGATCTGCCCATCGTAGTCTGCAGGACGTAGATGGAAATTTTCGAAAAGTAAATTATGCTAACAATATTCACTAATCATTTCCAGCAGTTTCTTTATATCAATCGGTTTACTCATGTAATCATCACAGCCGGCATTGAGTACATTTTCGCGATCCGTGGGAAAGGCATGGGCAGTAACGGCAATAACAGGGATATCCTTTAATCTCTTTTTAGCTTTCATATAAGCGACGAGATCCAACCCATCCTCATCGCCTTCCAACGAAAGATCAAGTATGATCAGTTCCACTTTGTATTCACGTAACTGTTTTTTTGCTTCTTCCACTGAAACTGCATAGGGCGTTTCATATTTCTGATTCAGGATTACCTCAAGCGCCCTGCGATTATGCAAATCATCCTCAACCAGTAGAACCACCGGTTTTACTTTGCTGGTGATTTTTTCAGTTTTGGTGTCAGTTGGACTGATCTTGACTTCCGGCTCGGCGATTACCATATCTGCTGGCGTGAAGGTTAAGCTGAAGGTGGTACCAACCCCCTGCTTGCTTTCTACAGCTATGGGGATAGCATTCATATCCAGACAGCTTTTAGCAATTGATAACCCAAGTCCCAGACCCTGGTATTTCTTATTGTAGCCAGTACTTTCCTGTGAAAAAGCATCATATAAATGATTCAAATAATCTGGGCTCATTCCGATTCCGGTATCGCTGATTGACAGGACAAATTTACCATTCTCTTCGTTTAACCCGATCTTAATTTGACCTTCTACGGTGTACTTAATAGCATTATCTACCAGGTTAGAAAACGCTTTTACTA
>JABMPO010000296.1 GCA_013203015.1 Fidelibacterota bacterium | reverse complement strand
GTGGAATATTTTGACTCATATCACGCCTATAGCTGGAAAATATTTCCATATATTGTTATATCCTGATTGAAACATGGAATATTTACTAATACTATTCCATGTATTAAACCTATCATATGATATTATGGAATCCCATCCTTAAATATGATGAAGATTATAAACTCACAAAACAATCTGCAACTAAAACCTTTTCCTGATTGAAGTAAAAAATACTGGTTACTTTGGCAAAACCAATAAAATGAAATAATTGTAGTCTACGGGCATTTATCCGCCTTCGCATGCGTTTAATGTGACTGCTTCGGCGTGATGGTACCCCAGGGCAGTGGTGAATAACCGCGGCGTAGCTTTTTAAGCGCGCGCACCGCAGGCGCTTGCGCCGCGTCAAGTCGGGTGAAGTCGGGTGAATAAATGGGACCACGGGTTTACCTGTGGGGATCCATTTGCTATAACTATTGAAACAATGCGCAGTATTCGTATTAAAATCCATTTCTTACAATTTGGAGTAGAGCAGATCAGGATATAAACAGTTTAAATGTAATAGCGTAAATTCCGTAGATTTCCGGTGAAAGTTGAATCTATAATTCGATGAAATCAAACCTGCTATTATTGTTTCTGGTACTGACCGCAGCGGAATTATCGGCGGAGCGCTGGGATGTCACCATGATAGATGGTACCACGCGAATAAATATCGAGCGCTGCTGGGATGTGGGCGCTACATTATTTATCGTGATCGATGATTCATTTTATCCGGTTAATATTACTGACATCGATTTTATTAAACAGTATCGCGAAGTTAAGGCACCCTTTAACAAGCGCCGCGCCTGGTCGTTTGCCCAAACAATTGGGATCGGTGGCATACTGGTGGGAATTTTATTAGGCTCTGGCGGAGATGGTGATCAAACTGAAAAAATGAAACAGGGGATTAAAACATCTTTGGGAACTGGAACCATTGCCGCTTTAAGCGGCTATATCGTTGGTGGGATTTTGGGCAGCAAGCGAATAAAAATTGTCAATCACGACCTATCTGATTTTCCACCTGGTAAAAAGATTGCGAAAGTTAGATTTCTGTTGAAAAAGGATGGCGAATAAAATATACAAATAATATGAATTCAATATATTTTTCACAACCCTATTATAATTAGTATAATCACAGCACCACTTAGGGTGCAAATAAAATTAACGGCATCGTTGTCGATCAAGTGAAATCCGGCAAAATGTTTTGTAGCACCGTCACAGTGGATTCGTTGCTCGGTCATAGCTTTGCATTTGGGGCAATGAAACCTGGCTTGGATTGTTCCCCCCAGTAATGAGTCGATCAGACTCCCAAAAATTCCCGCAAATGCAATCAGAATTGCATGCGATAGTGTAAGTCCAAAAAATAATCCGGATAATCCGATTACCAACGCTCCCAATATTGTTCCCATAGTACCGATCATGGATATTCCTCCGGAAGTCCCTTTTGGTACTCTTTTCAAGGTCAGAATGTGACGTGGATTTCGTTTACTGAAATAACCTAGCTCAGTCGCCCAGGTATCGGCTGTGGCGGCTGCAATGGCGCTGAGGTAAATCAAGTATAGCCAATCTGAAGGATTATAAAAATTAATGACTGCAATAATAACAGCGATACCGCCGTTTGCCAGAACCTGCAGCAAATCCCGCCGGGAACTCTTTTGATAATTAATCAAATTGTTGAATTTATTTTTACCCCCTATCCGGGATAGCAGCGATGATAATGTAAAAAATAGTAATAGTGGCACTATCCATTTCAATCCTCCGGCGCCAAATATTAAAATTCCAATCAGAAATGCTCCCGCTCCGCCACTACCGGTTAAAGATCTGAATTTGATTGCAGCAATAAATAGTAGGCAGGATAATAAAGTCCAGCCGATCAAAAGTAATATACTATCATTGGCAAAATTGACCAGATATATATCCATGGCAATTGCACTGATTACCGGCACAGAGAAATTGTCCGAACCTGCTTTACTGTTTGATTCGGCAATTGTTGCTATTATCGCCATAAACCCGGCCAGGCCAAAAATTTGACTCGTAGTGATATAAACAAATATATATTCGCGTAGTAGCAGGGTAGTTAACAGAACAATGAAATAAGAAGCTATGAACATTGCTGCGCTGCCTTCTAAGCTTTTCTGATCTGACCATAATCGATAAACTCGAGGGTTTTTAACTGTATTACCAATGGTCGCGGCCAGGGTATCAGCAAACGTCATTAATAATGTGCCAGTGATTAAGGTAACCGGTCGTTCCCACCAGAATAACGCCAGAATCAGAAAGGCCCATGGAAAATATATAGTACCAAATGTTTTACGCTCGGTGGCGTGCATTGCCTGAAAATTTTCAGATTTCAAAGCTAAAGTATTTATCACAATAAAAATAATTGCCAGAACCACCGGTTGCAAAGCGGTAGTAAACAAAAACGGACTTATCGATATCATTATACCCACAATTACATGCACCAGTTTTCGTGATCGTTCAACCGGCCAGTCAAAATATTTCTTTACCAATTCACTAATAACAATGAAACCAAGGATCAGAGCAAAGAAAATCGCAAAGCTGATCCATTCGCTTGGGAAAGGCGAATATCGGGGAAAATTCATAGTCGGGATATTACATTTATGAGAGGTCATCAAAAAAAGTTATTTCAGAAAAATGTTCAATTAAAAATTTTATTAATACTAAGATACCTGTTACTTTTAGAGATAATTTTCAGCAATATTTAAATAATTGATCATCAGTCTAATGACTCTAACAATAGTGGTATAAGAGAGCGCAAGCAACTATGAGAAAAATAATTACCGTATTTAGTGTACTTGTTTTATCATTAACTGTAGTTCTGCCAGCCAATTCCGAGCAGGATTTGGCAGTACAACCAGTGACAATTACTCAAGTGCGAGCTGCGTTTGGAACCAGAGCTGTTGCCAGTTTCGATGGTCAATCCGGATCGGTGACACAAATACTGGTGGATGTTGCACCGTCATTTATTCGACAGAATAATCAGGAACTGCCAGCGATTGCCGAAGCCTTGGTAGCACAATTTCCTGAAATCTATCGGATAAATCCGGCTGAATTGAAAATGGAAGTAAATCAGACAGCAGGAATGCTGAATTATTTGATATACCGACAGACCTAAAATTCTATT
>JABMPO010000036.1 GCA_013203015.1 Fidelibacterota bacterium | reverse complement strand
GATTTTAAATGCAAAAACAAGCAAAAATACTGATTTTAGAAGACGATCCGTATTTTGTTTATCCAATCCGCTGCCATCTTGAGAAAGCCGGTTACGAAATTACGGTAATGGATATAATGAAGAATCTCGAAGCATCCCAGGAAATGATTTTTCAATATTCTCCCAATATCATTCTTTGCGATATCAAGATGCAACCAACCGGTTTTGAAATTCTCAAGGTAATTAAAAATCATACACAATTACGATTCATTCCATTCATTTTCCTAACCGGAGTGGAATCCCTCCCCGACCAAGTACGTGCCTATCTTGGTGGTGTTGATGATTTTATCATCAAACCGATTGAAAAAGATGTGCTATTAGCTAAAATCACTTCGATTTTAAATCGCCAGGCTAATCTGGAATCCGCTATCTATCTGGATGCACTGACGCAAATATACAACCGTCGGTTTTTTGAGAAAGAATTAGCCCGCCAGATAAACCTGCATCGGCGCCATAAGGATAAATTCACCCTGGCAATGTTGGACCTCGATCATTTTAAATCTATCAACGATACTTTCGGCCACAGTCTTGGTGATCTGGCTTTGATAGGGTTTACCAGATTTATCCAATCACAAATCCGAAGTACTGATATTTTTTCGCGCTGGGGAGGCGAAGAATTTGTATTGATCATGGAGCGATCTGATAAATTGGGAGCAGTAAAAACTCTGGAAAATATTCTCAATAATTTATTAAATGAAGTCTTAGTCCGTGCCAACGATCAAGATATAAAAATCAGCTTCAGTGCCGGTGTTGCACAGTTTCCCGATGATGGTACTAATTATAAAGAATTGATAGATGCCGCCGATAAAGCCACGTACCGTGCTAAAACCAGTGGTCGGTCGCAGGTAAAATACGCTGAATAATTAATCTTATTATTAGAAAAAACCCCCGGTGAATCACCGGGGGTTTTTTTATGTATTTTATTAGCAATTTACAGTTTGCTTAATTTTTTCTCAGCTGATTTTGCGTTTTTGGATTCAGGATAATTTTCTACGATTGTTGTGAGTACTTCTTTTAATTTGGTATTATCCTTCAGGCGTTTGCCATAAATACTTACACATTTTTCCAATGTCGGTAATGCACGATCAGAGTCGGGATAAGTTTGGGAAACTGAAAAGTATTCTACAACAGCTTGCTTATACTTCTTTTCTGACTCGTAGAGAATTCCGCATCTCTCCAAAGCTTCTACCGCCTCGGGTAATTTAGAATATAACTGAGCCGCATAATGATAGGTCGAAACGGCTTTCTCTAATTGATTCAATTGAGATGCTTGAATTTCACCTAAACGCATTAAAGACCCGATAGCTTCTGGTTTGTCGGGATAGGTATCAGCAAAAGTCTGATATTCCTCGACAGCCTGCACCCAATCTTTCAGTTCGTTATCAGCAATCAAGGCGATTTGATATTGTGCCGCAGATGCCAGTGTATCGGTTGGATAGCGCAATAAAAAATTCCGGAAAGTGACGCTGGCCGCGTTAAAATCCTTGAAATTGTCAGTTTGAATCATTCCTTTATTGAATAGAACAAATGGCAATTCGGAACTACGTGGATACATAGTTAAAATCTTAACATAGCGCAAATAGCAACTATGGAACTTTTCAGTATTATATTCATGGTCGGCCAGCCATAATAACACCACGCTTGCTTTATTTGAATTGGGAAATAGTCGTAGAAATTCCGCAGCTTCGTTGGTATAAAGCGTTGTAACAGCTTCATCTTCAAGGTTTTTAATACTATTTAGAAAAGTAAAATACCTTTCGGAGTCATCATCAGATGTTTCTCCAAAACCATCCAGTGCGATCATTATTTTATCTTTTCTATCCCGAAAATATTTCTCTGATTCAAATAATTCGATTCCGGTTTGACGCACATTTCCGAAAATTTCTGAATTGGGATACAGGAATAGAAACTTAAAATATTCCACAGTTACTTCGGGCCAATCTGCGCGACTGATATAAGTATTAAAAATATAACTTTGTATCACATCTGAATTTGCTTCTGGGAAATAGGCCGACAAATACCGGTTATATTCTTCCAATTTAAATTGCGTAATATCCTCGCCAGAACTGAGCCTGCCGAGCAATCCACCAGCAGATTTGATCTCCTCGCTGTCAAGTTCCTTTAAGTAACTAAGAAAATCTTCTTCTAACGCTTCTTTGGTAAATATTTCCTGCATCACATCGGAAGGCATGAAGTCAAGTAATGATGTAGCCTTGATCTCAGGATTTACTTCGGCAGCGGGTTCAGATTTCTTATCGACCAGTGTGTCCTCAACAGGATCGTCAATGATTTCCTGTTTAATCTCAGCTTCCAGTACTGGTTCCGAGACTATTGGAGTGTCTAGGGTAGTTTCTTCCGTAATCGTTACATTTTCAGCTGCTTTTTCGGAAGTTTCTTCGATTATCCCCAATAAACTATCAGCTTCATTTGCTGTAGTTGAATCCTGTGTATAAACGGTACTTATCAGGATGATTGTATAAACGGTACTT
>JABMPO010000295.1 GCA_013203015.1 Fidelibacterota bacterium | reverse complement strand
TAGACTACCCGGTAACTACCAGGTCCCCAGCCATAGTTTGCTGAATCGGCAAAAGGCAGCTTGAAACCGATATGGTCACGATCATCGGCCACCTGATGAAATAACTGATCCGGTTCCGGATGCATTTTCAGCATCCAGTCCAGTCCCCATTTAGCTTCATCCAGAATATCTGGTATTCCATTTGCTCCCGCCTGTCCCAGATCGTTGACCTGATCTGCAAATATGGATTTATTCTCGCGATAGGCTAACAGCAACCGGCAAACAGTATTTCCTGATGTTAGCAGATAGCGCAGGTGATCACCTGCATCATGCCAGCCGCCGGTAACATCAATGTGGGTGCTATCAGGCATTGGACCGTACATGGTCTTTCCATCCTGCTGATGGCAGTATTTATCAAAAAAAGGATTATACCCGCAGCGCTGCTGACGGATATAGCTGAGGCAGATTTCGTGCGCCTCGGCATAGATCTCAGCGCTAATGGCGAATGGCAATGATTCCGCTTTAATATCCTTGATCATCAGTTTAAAGCGACCAGTAAGTGAAAAATCAGTGAAGATTATAATATGGTGATAGTCAAATTCACCAAATCGGCCCATATTTACTCCGATTTTAGCTGGTCCCCAGATAGGCTCACCGGAGTGCGCATCTACTAAAAAGCATTCTATGTTCTCCAGATTGGTATCTGCAAAAACCAGCGCTTGTTTTGATTCATATGGTAAATAGCCAAGTTGATTAATTCGAATAAACGCAGTACTCTTAATATCCGAATTCTGAGCACTGATAAGCGAAAATAACAGAAATATCAGACGGATTAGTATTTTCCTGTTAATCATAACACTACCTCGATTTACGGTACATTTGAACTGTTTAGCTGCAATAAATTGTCGAATCGCTGAAATTTATAGCCCTGTTCCTGAAAATATTCAATCAACGGTTCGAGTTTATGATAAAATTTATCAACCCGCTCCGGGTGAGTACCAATATGGATCAAAAGTAAAAAACCATTCAGACCCTGTGCTGTATTTTGTTCATAATTCAGAATATTATCCCAGATTTCATCCGAACTGCGATAAATTTTCATTGAAGGTATGGTATAATCCGCCTGCGATAGTGTACCGGGCGTATTATTAATCAGGGTCCAACCTTGTTCACCGGCCCAAGCAGAAATGGTATCATTATACCATTCATATGGGGGAATAAAATACTTTGCATTGTCTGGATTAATCCCCACCGCTGCCATTATTGCATAATTAGCAACCATATCACTGACAAATTCCTGTTTGGTGACCAATAATGAGTCACGATTTTCCCAGGCACAGTACAACAGGTGCTGATCGGAATGAGGCCCGAGATAATGACCATCAGTGGCTAATCGCTGGATCAAATCAAAATTATCCGGATCGCGATAAAAGTCGCCGGTAAAAAAGAAGCCGGCCTGGATGCCGCTATTTTTCAATACATCAGCGATATGTTCACCGCCATCGGCATAGTCACCACCGGTAAAAACGAAGGTAATTATTTGGCTGGTGGAATCACCGCGAATAATTCCGCCCTGTGAATAAGTAAAATTGCTATGACGGATCGTTTGCTTACCACAGCTATTAATCAGTACAACCGTCCAGGCAAAAATGATAATCACCTGTATGACAGATTTGCGGTATTCGATTCCAAACTGATTCATAGCACTAATTTACCGAGAACAACTGGTTTGTCCGCGCCCGTAACCGAAGGCAGATTACCGGGAATAGCTTTGATAAAAGCGACAGCCAGCACTGCGAACCCCAGCGCCTCCTTGGCATCGGGATCGACACCAAACTCCGCACTGGTTATTGTTTTTTGACCGGAAAATAATCTTGCCAATTGTTGCATCAATGGGCGGTGATGCACTCCCCCGCCACCAACAATCAGATTATCAGAATTATACTGCTGCAGGAATGATTTACAGTTACGGTGAATACTTTCGGCAGTAAAAACCGCCAGGGTTGCCAACCGGTCCTCTATTGGTAAGTGTGCCAGTTGGGATTTGTGAGCGGCCAGCCATTCAGTTCCATATTGATCCCGACCGGTCGATTTCGGTGGAGCTTTCGTTATGAAATCATCAAGAAGCCATTCGGTAACTAGTTGCGAATCAGCCCTTCCCTTGCCAGCCAGCTTTCCATCCAGATCATATTT
Source organism: Fidelibacterota bacterium (assembly GCA_013203015.1). Taxonomy (GTDB): domain Bacteria; phylum Fidelibacterota; class Marinisomatia; order Marinisomatales; family TCS56; genus JABMPO01. The sequence continues at coordinate 1,265 of JABMPO010000295.1, read as the reverse complement.
TTCACCGGTTGCCGCCTGGCACGCTTCATCCAGCAAAGCCATCCCCGGTCCGGTATCAAAGCCCTGGACATCACCCTGGCCTTGGGGTGGCAACAGCGTCACATTAGCTACTCCACCAATGTTCACTGCAATCCGGGCTTTATTATGATGCCGGAAGAGCCAATCATCAATCCGGGGGATCAGGGGTGCTCCGGTCCCTCCAGCAGCAATATCGGCTGCCCTGAAATCGTAAATAACTGGAACTCCGACTGTCTGGGCCAGATAGGTGGGATCGCCGATCTGAAGTGTCGAATGTCCGCTGATATGATGCAGGGTCTGGCCGTGGCTGCCGATCAAATCGATATTTGTTATGTGGTTGGAATTCAATTCTTGAACCACATAATCAGCATACCATTTGCCCAGCTCGAAATTCAGGGCACAGACCTGAGCTGTTGTTCCACTGATTGTAGCGCGAATTTTATCCCGGATATGGTCGTCAAAAGGTATTGAATTAAAATGCACGATTTCAAAATCAAGCTCATTATCCGAAAGATCAATGTCAGCAACACAAATATCCAAACCATCCATGGATGTACCGGACATCAAGCCCACTACTCGTAATTGTGATTTTTTGATCAATCGATTTAATTTTTCAACGTACCAAAGCATATATTTCCTGATCCAGAAACTGGCCATCTTTATAGGCGCTTTTACGGCTGGTGCCTTCATGGACAAAATTACAATTGCGTAATACTGCAATTGATGCCTGATTTGCTGCAAAGGGTTCGGCAAAAATTCGGGTCAGATTCAATTCAGTAAACGCCCAATCGCAAACCAGGCGGACTGCTTTGGTCATTATTCCGCGATCCCAGTATGGCTCAGCCAGCCAGTAACCGATTTCGGCGCTAAACCGGTGAATATCCCGCCTGAGTACCAATCCAATACCACCGATTATTTCAGCATTGGTTGCAATTGCAAATGAAGTCGAGGGCTTTATGGCATTGGTACGCTCGATAAATGCTTTAGCGTCTTTTTCTCCGTAGGGATGGGGAAAACCGTCACGTAAATTCAGCGCGATGTTGCAGTTATTGGCATATTTTGCCAGCGACGGTACATCTGATTGTCGCCATTCCCGGATTTGATATTGATCAAATATTATATCCATTTGAACTTATAAATTCATTTTCTGCATTCGACGTTGCAGCATCCAACCGGTGATAATGGCCATAGTGATTAATATGAATGCTGAACCATAGTTTTGGAATATCAGATGACCGACACCAAAC
>JABMPO010000294.1 GCA_013203015.1 Fidelibacterota bacterium | reverse complement strand
TGTATTTGGGGTTATTGCCGGAACCGCCTCGGCAGAATCCATTGCCAGGGTTATGAAAGCACAGGGTGAAGTATTGGTAAAGAGGATGGGTGGAGAAGATTTCTCTGAAACGGTTGCTCCCGGAGTGGCAATTAATAATGGTGATGCTCTCAAGGTTGGAGAACAGAGCTTTGCGGTGGTCGTGTTTATTGACGATCGCTCGGTAATAAAAGTAAAAGAGCAAACCGAATTCGAATTCATAGATAGTGAATCAACTCGGACTCTGAAAATCGAAAACGGGACGTTAATCAATAATATCGCTGACCAGGGGCGCACAAAAACTTTTCGGATTGAAACACCCACGTCAGTTGCTTCTGTGAAAGGAACTGAATTTACGGCAATAGTAAATTCAGTATTTGGCGTCGATCAGTTTTTAGGAACCAGTGGTTTGATTGATGTGCTTAATTTAATCAGCCAGCAGATTGTTTCCATCGGCGCCGGTCAGAAGGCCATATCTAATATTGCTGGCGCTCTGATACAGGCTCCGGCATTGCCGAATGAATATCCTGGCGATCCGGACACTGATCCGGAACCACAACCCGAACCTGGGGATGCGCCAACCGATACTGATGCTGATACAGGTGATGCTGATACCGATGATACCACTCCCGATGATATGCAACCGGCACCGGAGGAAGTTGCTCCGCCGGAAGATACCGGGGAAGCTGCGGAAGATAGTCCCTATAATTTCGGTTTGGGTATTGGTTCCGTCACCATCGATGGCGTAATCTACAATCAATTCGCCCTGCGACCGGAATTCTCATTTGGCAAGCTGGGTGTTGGGCTGGATTTAGTCATTTATCTTGATAATGAAGGCAACGTCCGCAAGGAGGATTGGGATGTCATGAATGATCCCAGCGTTATCATGGACAAAATCATGTACCTGAGCTGGGCCAAGAAAGGCGATCCGTTCTGGGCAAGGTTTGGTACGCTGTCAAGCGTGACTCTTGGGTATGGCGGATTATTGAACGGTTATTCGAATATGATGGAATATCCGAGCGTCCGGCAGCTTGGTCTAAATCTGGGCGTGCGGTTAATGGATAAACTTAATACGGAAATCTTCCTATCAAACATGAAGGACCTAGTCCGTGGCGGAACCTTGATGGGTGCCAGGGCTTCTTACACACTCTCAGAAGCGATACCACTGACAATTGGTGCCAACATGGTCGTAGACATCAATCAATTTTCTGGTCTGAAAGACCTGGACGGTGACGATGTTCCGGATGTTTTTGATGCTTTCCCCGAAGATGAATTCACTCTGCCCTCCTATTATTTTGCTGGAGCTTATGGGCATAATCCAGGTGATATATTAAAAGGTGGAGATTTTGATGTAGATAGTGACGGAGATGGAATTCCGGATGAGATAGATTATGATCGTGATGGTGATGGATTAACAGATCAGCATCCAAATCCGAATCTAGAATCACCTTTATCACACGCACTCGATCCAACTCCATTCAATAAGACTGATAGCAAAGCCAGTATTATTGGTTTAGCAGCCGATATTGGTTATCCAATCTTCAGCAATAATATTATTGCGATTGACGTCTATAGTGAGTTCAATCAATTGATAGTGCCTGAAGTGACGGGTACCCAATATAATCGTCCATCCAAAACTGGAACCGGCATTACAATCCCCGGTATCAAATTGGCTCTATTTAAAATGGTCCATTTGAACGTTGAATACCGGATTAAGAGTGGTTATTTCGTACCCCGTTTCTTTGATCAGTCCTATGATATTTCCCGCGTGATGACCGTTTCCGATGGCAGCACAACCTACATCCTCACCAAGGATCAGTTAGTTTTAACCGATGATACCAGCCTGTCAGGTTACTTCGGGTCCGCCGGTTGGGATGTCTTTGGGTTTGCCAATGTATCCGCTTCCTATGCTAATATGAAGGCGGACACCACGACAGTGCGAAGCTTTTCTGCCGTGGCTGGACTGAACACGGACTGGATCCCCAAACTTAGCCGGGCTGCTGCCTACTATATCAGGAATAATGATGAAAATCCATTTGACTTCAAAAATCCCACCGTCAACACCATATTTGGTTATCAGCTGGGCTATGAAGTTAGTGCGGGTGTCAGCCTGATCTGGAATTTCAGTCAGTTCTATCGTGATACTGGCGATGGGTTAAAACCAGTCCGACTGACTACAATTGAGACGACGTTTGATTTTTAGCTGAATCCTCGTAGACTTCATCGATAATAGTCAGGGGCACGGTTAAACGTGCCCCTGATTGTATATTTCCTTTTAACTTGTATTAGCGATAAATTACTAACTGACAGATCGACGTGAACTTCCTCACGTTAATCTCAAGCTGAATGGAGTAATTTTCAATGGAGCCCCACGGGAAAATCCCGTGGTATCTGTTAAATGACGCCCTGTGGGCGACATCCCGATCACAAGATGACTCAACAGGATTCATCCACGGCTAAGGCCGTGGCTTTCTCCATATCGGGATAAATTTATCAAGGGAGCAGAACCGTGTCGGCGGAAAAAAAGAAAATGAAATCAGCAAGATTGATCATCCCATTGTTTTTTTTAATTTTTAGTTTCTTATCTGCGGAAACGATTGCCAGGCTTGTTAAAGCCAGCGGGACTGTGCGCTTGAAACAGGTTACAGCATCGGAATTCAATATCCTCGCCAAGCCCGGAATGAGGATTGGTAACGGCGATGTGATCAGGGTTGAGTCGGCCAGTTTTGCCGTGGTACTGTACCTGGATGATAAATCAATAATCAAGATTAAGGAAAATTCACAGTTTCAATTTGTTGATTCCGAAAATACCCGCACCATTGATCTTGAAATTGGAACATTAATCAATGAAGTGCGGAAAGAAAATCGTTCTAAGACGTTTCGCATACAAACACCAACGTCTGTAGCATCGGTAAAAGGAACAATTTTCGGGGTGATTGTCGATGCCAGCGGCATTGATCAGTTCTATGGACAGGAAGGATTATTCGAGGTATTTAATCTGGTCAGTGGCCAAACTGTTGCAGTGGGACCCGGACAAAAAGCGCTTTCCAGTCCAACCGGAAATGTTATTTCCGCACCAGCGGCTGCAACCGAATTTCCCGTTGACCCCGATCCTAACGCTGGGACGGGAGAATTGGAACAGTTGATTGAACAGTATTCGCCGAAACCAGGCGAGACGCTACCGGAGGAATATCCACAGGATATACTACCTGAGGATGCTCCGACTCCCCAACCGGAAACCGGTCCTGCAACACCAGAAGCCGATGTCCCGCAATCGGCTCCATCACCACCATCGAAATCATTTGGAATGGGTTTTGGCGTTGGTTCGGTTACCATCGATGGTATTGTCTATAATCAGCTAGCTTTTCGCCCGGAATTGAAATTCGGTAAGTTGGGCTTGGGCTTTGATCTGGTCGTATATCTCAATAATGAAGGTAATATTCGCCAGGAAGAATGGGACGAACCGACTGATATTGCCGATAAATTTCTCTACATCCGCTGGGCGGAAAAAGGTGATCCGTTCTGGATCAAGCTGGGTGCGCTGGAGAATGTTGTCCTAGGGTACGGTGGTTTATTGAGCGGCTATTCCAACATGATGGAATTTCCCACTGTTAGACAAATTGGTGTCAATGGCGGATTTGGTTTTGGGTCATTCGGGGTTGAGTTGTTCATGTCGAATTTGAAAGATTTTTCACGGGGTGGGACGTTAATGGGTTTCCGTGGATCGTATACAGTCTCCAAGCAATTTCCATTATCATTCGGGGCAAATCTGGTCATGGATTTAAATCAATTCTCGGGATTAGTTGATAGAGATGACGACACTTATCCCGATGCATATGACGATTTTCCAAATGATAAACAATTCTGGAACGATACGGATGGTGATGGAATTCCCGATCCCCATGTCGGGACTGATTCTACCATGTGGGATACTGATTCCGACAATGACCAGCAATTTGATCCCTGGATTGGTGGGTCCGACCAGGATCTGGTACTGAAGGGAGAACCATTCAGTATTCAGGGCAACAAGGCTGCTGCAATTGGATATGCTTTAGATGTTGGGTATCCGATAATAAAATCTAAAATGGCACAATTAACAATCTTTGCTGAATGGAGCCAGCTCAGTTTTGCAGCGGCTGGTGATTCCGGCTCAGCATTCTTCCGACCGGAAGATCGCACCGGCTACGGTGTTACAATTCCCGGATTGCAAGCTTCACTTTTCAAGTT
>JABMPO010000293.1 GCA_013203015.1 Fidelibacterota bacterium | reverse complement strand
TGAAATGATTCTAAAATTTAGTTATAATAATAAGTAAAAACAGCTATTGAATTCAGATTGACAATTACATTGGAATTTCTAATTTGGTTTTGGTAGTCTTTCGGTAATTATTGGTGTTTTTTGATTAGCCAGGGCACCTCCGGAGATTACCGTTTTCAAACCTTGCTCGACGTTCAATTGTGATTCAATGGCATCTTCCCTGGGAATTACCAGGTAAAACCCGGATGTAGGGTTCGGGGTGGTGGGAACAAATAGGTGGTAAAATTCTTGTCCCTGCCCGTTATTGCTTTCCGCAGTGACGAAAGCAATCGTCCACAAACCATGGCGCGGATACTCAATATAGACTACTTTTCTAAATGCGCGGCTACTGGAGCCGGAAAATGCATTGGTGATTTGTTTGACGGTATTGTATATCGGATTGACAATTGGCAGGGATGCCAGAAATTTTTCACCCCAGGAAAATAATTTTCGCCCCAACACGTTTGTGATTATTATTCCCAGGAGAAAAACAAATATTATTGAGATGATAATACCCAATCCGGGAAACTCAATATCATACCGCTTCAGAAAAGTCGCAGTCGGTTTGTCCAGCACCCGAAAAATCAATCCAATAATATAAATTGTCAAGGCGATTGGAGCAGCAGTAAATAAACCAGCCAGAAAAGTGCGCTGTAAACTCTGTAAAATTTTATTCATAATAGTCCAAATTTAAATCCGAATAGATTTAAAGCGTTATACCTTCGTGTTGCAGAAGGAAGGATTTCATTGCAAGTCCACCGGCATAGCCTTGCAGGGCACCGTTGCCAGCGATAACCCGGTGACAGGGAATGATTATGGGAATTGGATTACGAGCATTAGCCATACCAACAGCCCGTGCAGAATTGGGGCGATTTAATTCTTGAGCAATCTCACCATAGGATTTAGTAGCCCCGAACGGGATTTTCATTACCTGCTTTAATACCTGTGCCGAAAAAGTTGTTGTCCTGATATCCAATGGAATGGAAAATTCCCTGCGTTTCCCCTGAAAATATCCATCTAATTGCGAAATAATGTCCGCTAATCCGTCCTGGGACTCAATAAATATTTCTTCCGGAAAGTATTTTTTCAGATGTTGAAAAAATGCTGTTTTAAGACCCGGTAATGCAACACGGCATAACCCCTGATCTGAGCGAGCTAGAAATAATTTTCCGATTGGAGAATTGATTGATGTATAATGATTCATATGCAACTCACTGATTGTGTTTATGTATTATTGTCATTAAATAAATCCTTGTTCAAACGCATACCAGATATAAAACGTCATTAATCCCCGGTATGGTTCCCATCGATTTGCGATTTTATGAGCTTCAGCCGGAATCGGTCTTTTTTCCATTCGATAGATTGCCTTTAAGGCATTTAACAATCCAATATCGGCAGCCGGAAAAGCATTCATCCGATTGAATCCAACCATAGCTGCGTATTCGGCAGTCCAGGGACCGATTCCATAAATCGAAATCAGCTTGGAATATAAATTAACATCAGTCTGACCATTTAAACTGTTTAATGATATTTCCCCATTTGTGATTTTTCTGGCGAGTCGGATCACAAACCGACTTTTATTATTCGAAAATTGCATGGGACGCAGAGCTTCGTCATCCAGAGCAGCCAGCGTTTGTGGGGTTGGGAATTCGTATAAGTTCATTTGATTGAATTTGTGAACCAAACCGTAAGTGGTTATCAGCCGCCTTTTCAGTTTCTCCGCAAAAGCCAGGTTCAATTGCTGATCCACGATGGCTGTCACCAATGATTCGAAAGGTGTTGATTTCTGGAAAAGTCTTAATCCGCTGAGGCGCGAGATTATTGCGCGTAATTCCAGATCATATTGCCGGCTATAAAAGTCGGCCAGATTCTGGTCTAAACCGAATCGTAAACGAATGATTCCGTTGAGTAGGTCAACCTGACCTGAACTGGTTATTAATAGTACCTGATTGTTTTTATCGTGGCGAATAGAAACCAGCGTCTGGTTGATCAATGTATGGTATACTGCGTCTATCAGACATTCCGTAAGTCCAAACGGTTGGCGGGTAGTATCCCTTAATGTCTGGTAGAACCGGAAATCAGCGGGGACGGAAATTTTTATTTCTGTCGTCATGGGAAGTATTAATTCCAATCAAAATGATACCGATTAGAACCAATCCTGCTCCTACTAGCATTACTGGTGTAAGTTTTTCACCTAACACTAACCAGCCGATAACAGTAGCAATTATAGGTGGAAAAAAGGCGATATATGAAATTAGGGTTACTGAAATATGAGAGAATAACCAGATGTAAATCAACCAGGCGATTACCGTACCAAAAACCACCAGATAAAGCAATGATCCGATATTCACGAAACTCATTATCATCTGCTGGTCCTTCTCCACAATGAAAGATATTATCAGTATTAAAACTCCAGCCAGCGTTTGGCTGACTGCGTTCATTGGGATAGTGCGTATTTCATGCCGGTGCTGCTTGATATAAATATTAGGCCAGGCAGCAATCACCACCGCTGTAGCGATTGTCAGTATTCCAGCGGTTACATTTTCACCACCTAGTTTACCACTATCAATCATCAGCAGAATCACGCCTGCCATTCCCAGTAAAATGCTGATGCCTTTCCGTAAATTAAGTCTTTCCTCGGGCAGGTAAAAATGAGCCATCAGGGTTAAAACCAACGGAAATGCAGCCCAGATTATTGACGATAGATTCGAATAAATAAATTGGGTTGCCCAATAGCTCAGGGAATAGCCGATTGCCAGATTTAAAACCCCGAAAGCCAGATAAACTTTTATTGCGGTGGCCGACCAGACCGGATATTCCCGTCGCCAGAATACAATTCCCCACAAAATCAATCCTGCCAGAAGAAATCGCAAACTGGCACCCAGGAAGGGGGGTGTCCCTGCCAGACTAATCTTAATAAAAAACCAGGTAGTACCCCAGATTATACATAGGGCTAAATAGGCGGCGAGTACTTTGGTTTTCATCCCAAAGAAAAAGCTCCGCCAGAGCGGAGCTTTTTAATATTTACAATTGTTAACTCGGTAGTTTTTTTATTTTTTTGGTTTGGCATTAGCTTGCAATTTCAACACGATCGGGCTCGCAACAAAAATCGAAGAGTAGGTACCTATAATGACCCCCACCAGCATAGCGAATGCAAAATTATGAATCACTTCTCCACCCCAAACCCATAAGACAAAGACCACCACAAACGTGGTTAATGACGTGATTATCGTTCTGCTAAGGGATGAATTAATACTTTGATTTATAACGGTCCCGAAACTGCTGCTGCGCATGCTTTTTATGTTTTCTCGGATGCGGTCAAAAATAACAATCGTATCATTAAGTGAATAACCTACAATCGTTAAGAAAGCAGCGACAACCGATAGGGAAATTTCAAAATCCATGATCGAAAAAATGCCCAAAGTTATGATAACATCATGCGCCAGGGCTGCAATGGCGCCAATGGCGAACTTGTACTCGAAACGAATCGTGATGTAGATCAGTATGAGCACTAAAGCCGTAATGATTGCCAGGTAGGCTTTACCACTGAGTTCGGCACCAATTTTGGGTCCGACAGTTTCAATTGACAGCAGAAAATCCGCTTTTTCCACCGGTACTTTTTCCGGAAATGCATCGTATAAGAATTCGACAATCTGCTGGTTAAAATCTTTTGATTGATTCACAATGATGGGAAGACGCAGGGAAACGGTGGAAAGATCACCAAAATGCTTGATTTCATTCTTGCTGAAATCATAGGTTTCGCCTTCAATGGTTATGGCTGACATGATATCGCGAATACTATCGATATCTACTTCATCAATGTATTTTACGGCTACCATACTGCCACCTTTGAAATCGATGCTTAACCGCAAGCCACCCTGGAATATCATTGATAATAATCCGGCGATAATCAACACGGATGAAATGATCACTCCCAGCCGGATTTGAGCCATAAAATCTATTTTAGTTTCTTTGATGAGTCTCATATGCTTAATGTCTGTAATTGTTTACGAGAAGTGATAGAATAAAAAATTGTTCGGGTAACAAAAATAGCAGTAAACATACTGATTATGATACCCCAGAAAAGCACCGTAGCGAAACCGCGCAGGGGGCCGGTCCCAAACTGATATAATACTAAGGCAGCGATAGCCGTGGTAACATTGGCATCAACGATTGTTGACAGAGCACGGTCAAAACCGCTGTCAACTGCTGCCCGGGGCGTTTTACCTTTGCGCAGTTCTTCCCGAATACGCTCGAAAATAATCACATTGGCATCAATTGCCATACCCACCGTCAAGATTAACCCGGCTATACCTGGCAGTGTCAGGGTTGCACCAAGTGATGCCAGAATGGCCAGTACCAGTACGATATTCCAGATCAATGCGAAGCTGGCGATTATTCCTGATGTTTTGTAATAAACTATCATGAAGATCAGGACGATCACTAAACCGATCAATACTGAAGTCGTGCCTTTTTGAATTGAATCCGCTCCCAGCGATGGTCCAACGATTCGTTCTTCGATGATATTTACCGGAGCAGGCAGAGCACCGGCGCGCAGAACGATGGCGATATCTTTGGCTTCATCCATGTTATCGAAACCGCGAATGACTGTGGAGCCACCGGATATACGATCTTCGATGACTGGAGCCATCCGGACTTTTTTGTCCAGAACGATTGCTACGCGTTTGCTAATGTTTGCTCCCGTTACGCGCGCCCAGATTTTCATCCCTTCACTGTTCATATCCATCAGAATGATATTACGCCCGGCATTGGTACCGCCCTGCGAACCGAGTGTAGCTCGGGCTTCTTCAATTACACCACCGGTTAACTCCGACTCCATCTCCAGATGGTATAAACGGTAAAATTTCTCTTCGGTGCCACTTTGATCAGCAAATACTTCAGGCGATTCACTGAACAGGAACTGACTGTTGGTGGAACGTAATTTTGCCGCGATTTCGGGTAAATCGAGGATTTTTTTGATGGCGTAAAAATTCTTTTCAGGTATGCCAAGATCATTTCCAAGATTGCGCAGCAGGGAAGAGAAAGGCCGATCGGTGAATAAACGTTCATCAACAACAACCGAACCATCAGAATCGGAAGCTACTTCCGCCTCAACCTCGCCAAACAATTCACTCACTGATATTGTTTTATCATCGCTGACGAATTCTTCAGCCGGTTCCTCAGTTTCATCAATTGTCGTATCAGCTTCCGCCGCACCCTCAACAATATCTTCCAGATCGCTACTACCTTTTAGGATCTTATCGAGTCTGATTAGTAAATCCTGAGTTACTTCGGGATTTTTCACCAGGATAAATTCCAGTAATGCCGTACTTTGCAGTAAATCACGGGCACGATCCGGATCCTGGACTCCAGCCAACTCGATAATGATCCGTTGATTACCCTGTTTTTGAATAGTTGGTTCGGAAACACCGAACTGGTCAACACGGTTACTGAGAATTTCCAATACGCGATTTATCGCATCGTCAGCTTCATCTTCCAAACCGCTGATAATGTCAGCCGTACTGGCACCATAATCATGAAAATAACGAGGTAAACGTAAATTAGTCGCTTCGGATTCCCGCTCAAAGGCATCGAAAAAGTCAGCCTCCGGATCATCCAGGCCAATGCTGGCTGCTTTGATAACTCTTTCAAATTTACCATCTTTGTTAATTGCCAGATTAGTGACTAATGTCGGCAAGTCTGCCTCGAGAACGATGTGCATACCGCCCTTTAAGTCCAGACCCTGCTTGATGGTTTTGGATTCTATGGCCTCAAGTTCGCCGGATTCCCGCAGGGCTTCCAACTGATCTTCGGACATTGTTTCATAGCGTACTGTTGGCCATAGAGCGTATAAAGCCCAGACCAGTATAACGCTGATAAGGATATATCGGGGAGTTAATTTCTTATTCATAGACCGTGTTTAATTTTCGATAAAACAGAATTTACGAGGCCGAAATATACCGCCTCTAGCTTTCTGTTAGCAATTGCTTATTTCTCAATATCGGATGCTGTTTCTGCTAATGACACCTATGGATTTAATGTGTATCTTGATAGTTTTTCAGAACACCCAATACAAAATCAATATCGGCTTCGGTGTGACTGGCTGACACCTGAAAGCGGATCTCTTCGGCACCTTTGGGAACGACCGGGAAATTTAATCCAGTACCCAAAACACCATTTTTGGTAAGGAAGGCTACCAATTCAGATGTTCGTTTGGTATCACGAACCATTAGCGGAACAACCGGATGCGCTCCTGCAATAGTTTCATAACCATTGTCTTTTAGACCATTCTCGAAGCGCTGGGTCATTGCTCTAAGATGCGCGAGCATCTTCAAACCTTCCGGGCTGTCTAGAATTTCCAGGGCCTTCAAAGCAGCGGAAGCTTCCGATACGGTGATGGGATTGGAGTAAATGTACATCGGTGCGGTTTCGCGCAGGTACTGAACGATGGTTGGTGAAGCTACCACATAGCCACCGTTAATGCCAAAAGCCTTTCCCAATGTCCCGATGAGGATATCTACTCGAGCGTCGCAGTAATCTTCGGTGCCTCGGCCGGTGTTACCGAAAGCACCCACACCATGGGAATCATCCATGATGGTGATCAGGCCTTCCTCAAACTGGTCTTCGTATTTTTTGCAGACAGCAACGAGTTCTGCCAGCGGTACATTGTCACCCCGCATGCTGAATATGCCATCGGTGACCACCAGTGCGCGTTTACCTTTGCCGATGGATTCCTTTATCTTGGCTTCCAGATCGGCCATATCGTTGTGCTTATAAATGGCTTTGGCTACCGGGCGTGACAGGCGCATGGCCTGGATAATGCAGTTGTGATTCAACTCATCGCTGATGAAGACTGTCTCTTTGGTAGTAAGGGGAACGATCACGCCCATACTGGTTACGTAGGCCGAGCTGAAAATCATGGCAGCTTCGCGATCATGAAACTGAGCCAATTTCTTTTCCAGGGCGATATGGGGTGCATAGGTGCCACTGATAAAACGCACCGCCCCGGGTCCGGCACCAAATTTTTGTGCGGCTTCTTCTTCGGCGGCAATAACGTCCTTATGCAGAGACATACCCAGGTAGGAGTTGGAATTCATTTTAATAAATTCCTTGTTGCCGTGTCCCTCGATATAATAACGCGGTCCTTTAGTGCCTTCCGCCGATTTCATTCCGGTGATGACCATTTCGGCGCCTTTGGCAGTACCTTTTGAATAGAGGTTATCCAGGTTTTGTTGCAATACCGTATTCAAGCGTTCGACAGACATTTAGCCCTCCTTTAATTTTTTAGATAATTCTTTGAGCATATCTTTAGTCATAGCTTCCAGATCATATTCAGGTTGCCAGCCCCATTCAGCGCGGGCAGCTGAGTCGTTCATATTGTTTGGCCAGGTATCGGCAATTCCCTGCTTGACCGGGTCAACATCATAATCGATGGAAAATTCGGGAATCTGCCGGCGGATTGAAGCGGCAATAATCTCCGGGTCGAAACTCATGGCTGAGACATTGAAAGCGTTACGGTGCTTTAAAACACCCGGTTCGGCTTCCATCAAGTCGATTGCAGCCTTGATGGCGTCAGGCATGTACATCATATCCAGAAACGTGCCGGCCTTCAGGTTGCAGGTGTAATGTTTTTTCTTGATTGCTTCGTAGTAGATTTCTACGGCATAATCGGTTGTGCCGCCACCGGGCAGAGTCACGTTGGAGATAATCCCCGGGTAGCGGACGCCGCGGGTATCCACGCCGTAACGTTTGAAGTAATAATCGCAGAGTAATTCTCCCGCTACTTTTGTAACTCCGTACATGGTATTCGGCCGCTGGATGGTATCCTGAGGAGTGTCATCTAAGGGCGTCGTTGGACCAAAGGCACCGATGGAACTGGGAGTAAATACCGAACAACCATATTCGCGCGCTACTTCGAGTACATTATACAGTCCGTTAATGTTTACATCCCAAGCCAGTTGCGGTTTAGCTTCCGCTACGGCTGAGAGGATGGCAGCCAAGTGATGGATCGTACCTACATTGTATTTTTTCACAACTTCCGCAACGGAATTTAGGTTGGCACAGTTAATGAACTGGAACGGTCCTGAAGCAAACAATTCGTCACTGGGCTTGGTTTTATGCCCGGTGGCGATCACATTGTCATTCCCATACCGTTCCCGCAGTGCCAGGGTTAACTCCGATCCGATTTGTCCGGCGGCTCCGGTTACTAAAATTGTTTTCATCTGAGGCTCCTATGATTATTTTTATCGCGATCACGTTCCATAGAGAGATTGACCATAGGAACGATCCAGACGATTTGGCCGGTGCTAACAGCCGGCGTTGAAAGGTGGTTGAAAAAGGACAATATAAGGTCTATCGTGCGGATGCTCATTTTGTCTTCCGCTGCCATCCGTAACGGATAATTACTGAGAAAATTTGTGAAATAGGCTATGACCGTCATGATTCTGACGCTAATGGTCGGTATAACGGCCTTTGATTGTAATTCATCGCGTGGTTTTATAGTGTAAATAAACTGGTTATTTAAGGTCCGAAATCTACGCAGTCCCCAAACTGCGGACAAATGGAAATCGTTGGATTAAACACCAATCATTAAACCGGCTACCGGGCAACTTCTTTGTTTTGACATAACCAATTCCCTAAATTCGCCCTCGGTTTATTCTAAAAATCCAATTCAATGTCAAAAATAATTGTTATTGCCAATCAGAAAGGCGGGGTCGGTAAAACCACCACCGCCGTCAATACTGCCATCAGTCTGGCGGTAAGTGAATTCAAAACCCTGTTGATCGATATTGATCCCCAGGCCAATGCCACTGTGGGAGTTTCGGATCTCGCGGAAGAATCGCCGGCTACCATCTATGATGTTCTAATTGGTGGTGTACTTGTTAACGATGCTATCACCGGTACCAGTTTTAGCAACCTGGATCTGATCACGTCTACCAAAGATCTGGTTGGCGCTGAGATTGAACTGGTCAGTGTAATGGCCCGGGAATATCAGTTGAAACAGAAACTGGATATTATCCGCGATAGCTATGATTATATTATAATTGACTGCCCTCCGTCATTGGGACTCTTGACGCTTAATGCCCTTACTTCCGCCGATTCGGTATTGATACCCATCCAGTGTGAATATTATGCTCTGGAAGGTCTCGGACAGTTGCTAAATACTATCCGTCTAGTGCAGCAGCACCTGAATAAACAATTAGCCATCGAAGGTGTTCTGCTGACCATGTACGATGGCCGCCTGAACTTGTCCAAACAGGTGGAAGAGGAAGTAAAGGGCTATTTCAAGGATAAAATTTTCAAAACTATTATTCACCGTAATGTCCGGTTAGGAGAGGCTCCCAGTTTCGGGAAACCGGTTTTACTATACGATGCCAATTCGACCGGTGCCAAGGATTATGTCGATCTGGTAGAGGAGATTCTGGAACGGGATGGTCAGGCGGCTCGGTAAAGGTCTGAATGCTATAATTGCTTCCCACCGGGATGATTCATCCCGTGGTTCAGGTGTCGCGAAGATTGCTATTAAACAGATTACCGTCAATCCCCAGCAACCGCGTCAATTTTTTGACAATGAAGCTCTGCAGGAACTGGCGGCTTCTATTAAGCAAAAGGGTGTAATCACTCCAATCACTGTTCGGGATACGGATGGTAATTTTATGCTTATTGCCGGTGAACGCCGCTGGCGGGCAGCCAAGTTAGCCGGTTTAGAAGAAATACCGGCCTACATCATTGAAATCACAGATGATGTGGATATGGTGGAAGTCGCTTTAATCGAGAATATCCAGCGCGAAAACCTAAATCCGATTGAAGAAGCGGAAGCTTTCGCTGTTCTGTCTGGAAAACATGACCTGTCACAGGAGGACATTGCTAAAGCAGTGGGGAAGAAACGGGTCACCATAACCAATTCCCTGCGCCTGCTGAAATTGCCCCTCAAAATCAAACATAGTCTCCGAGATAAAGTAATTAGCGCCGGACACGGACGAGCTTTGTTGGGATTAAAAACTACCCGGTCGCGATTGGAATTATGGCAACGGATTATTCGGGATGGACTAAGCGTCAGGATGACCGAAGCGCTGGTTAAAAAAATGACCGATAGAAACGCCGATCCTAAAAGAAAGTCCATCGACCGCCGGTTATCTCCGCAAGTCAGGGTAATCGAAAACGAATTGATATCGATCCTGGGTACAAAAGTAAAGTTGAAAACAGGGAAAAAAGGGGGTAGCCTAACTATCTCCTATTATTCGGATGAAGATTTGGATCGATTACTTGAATTAATGCGATCAATTGAGGCCTGATTGGTTAGGTTAGAATGAAAGCATCCAAATATACAATTCTGATTATTCCGGATAATTCGGATAATAACCGTAGTTTCTTACTGACCCGCAAAGCAATCCGTAGTACCATTGCCGGTGTTACCCTGGTTATAGCGGGATTAATTGCCGTGTTCTGGTATTTTGGTCCCCGGGTGTTAGAACATGAGGATTTGCTGGATCGATATGAAGTTTTACTGCACGAACGGACCCGTGTATTGGATTTGATGCGGGATTTGAATCGTGTAAAAAACATGGACGCTTTTATACGTAAAAGTTTGGGAGCGGATCTGAAATTCACGCCCGAGCCTTCCAATGCCGATACCAGCAAGCAGCCGGTTGGGAGGATCGACGATTCAGATATTTTCCTGTCCTTTTCTGAGAATCTGCCGTCGGTTCTGCCCGTTGATGGTTTTGTGACCAGGGATATAAATGATGTCTCGGCTTTTACACATGAAAATCATTATGGTCTGGATTTGACCGTTAAAAATGGTGATCCGGTGAAAGCGGCTGCTTCAGGATTTATCATTTTTTCCGGTTGGACCTATAATATGGGGCATTACATCATTCTGTATCACGGAAATGGATATTTCACGATTTATGGACATAATCAGCGAAATCTGGTTGATCAGCGAGATTATGTGAATCGCGGTGATGTGATTGCGTTAGCTGGGAATACCGGTATTTCATCCGGTCCGCACCTCCATTTTGAAGTCTGGAAAGACGGCCGGGCAATTGATCCGAAAGTATTTTTTCCCGAATTAAGGAAAAAGAATGTGAGTATAACCAACGATGGATAAGATCGATTTCAAGGATGTTCATTCCATGATCGGTACTGAGATGCAGATCAATGGCAATGTTACCCTGAAAGGCGGCCTGATTGTTTATGGAAAAATTTATGGCGATGTATCCACCGAAGGTCCCATGCGGGTGGCGACTACCGGGACAGTGATCGGTAACATCAGCGCCAGCGATATTCATATCAATGGCCGAGTTGAAGGTAATGTGACCGTAGCTAACCGGGCTGTACTGGGCGAAAAATCGGTGCTGATCGGCGATCTGGTTTATCACAGTTTGTTGATTGAGGAAGGAGCACAATTCGAGGGGAAATGTGATCTGTCTAATTCTAAAACGGTCTTACCAAAAGAACCAAATCTGTTTACCTCCAAAGGGCCAGCGGAAACCTATTGAATATATCAACCTGCTATTTTTTTTAACCCGTGATCGGTGTAAACTATACCGGTTGTTTTAATCTGCCTTCGCGTACGACTATGGCGGACGAGAAGGACAGGTTAAATTCCCCGCTGCTTGCGACGGAATAGTGAGCCCAGAATTTACCCTGGGGTTTATACCATGGATTTATTATAATTATAGAGAGTTGGTTTGTCAAGATTAATGTTTAAGTGATTAGTGAATAGTAATGAGTGAGAAGATAGAAAATGAATCTACTTATATTAATGCCCGGCACCGGATCGGATAGATTTCTCAATCGTGCTGATTCTTCGGGACCCTTATCGAAATGACGGAGAATTATTTCGCCGGCTTCTTTTTAATCCGCCGCACGCTGTTGCTGCTACACTTGGGGCAGGTCCGTTCCACCATTACATTTTTGTCGTATGGCAGGGTGAAATCATGTCCGCAGTGCAGACATTTGAAAGGTGCTTCTTCCATTTAATTATCCCAATCTGTCATGTTGAGCTTGTCGAAACATAACTGGTTCAAATAAATCGGTGCCACCCTTCGACTGGCTCAGGGTGACACCGTAGCATTATTTAAGCCTCGGCTTCTACCGCGATTGTTTTAGGCTGGAGTTTTTTAGCTGCTTTTTTGGCAGCACGAGCTTCGGCTTTTTCCCGTTCTTCCCGGAACACTCTCATCGTGTGCTCGACCTCTTCTTTGGTCACAGCCTGGCGCAATTCTTCCAGGTCGCGCATGGTGCGCGCCCATTTTTGACCTTCAGCGGCTGAGATCCATTCCAGTTGCAGGCGTTCGGGGCGAATGCCCAGCTTCTCCATTTTATCCCACAGTTTCTCGACCCGCTTTACCGTCCAGCGATTGGCATCGATGTAATGACAGTCAACGAAATGACAGCCGGAAACCAGTACGAGTGGGGCACCTTTCTCGAAAGCATGCATAATGAATTCCGAATCAACTCGACCGCTGCACATGGTGCGCATGATCCGCTGAGTAGCTGGATACTGCAAACGCGAGAGACCAGCCAGATCGGCACCGGCGTAAGAACACCAGTTACAGGCGAACACCACTGTATTAGCCATGTGATCGCCTTCCAGCATGGCATCGATTTGGGCGATGTACTGGGCGTCTTCGAAATGCTTCATGGTGAATGCGTCGAAATTGCATTCGGCGGCACAGGTACCACAGCCTTTACACATGGCTTCGATGACTTCAGCCGGAATCTTGGCTTTGGCATCGCCGCCACGGATGGCGTTGAACGGGCAAACCGAGACGCAGATACCACAGGATGTGCAGTCTTCGGTGAGGCATTCGGAGGTGATCGCTTCGATGCTGATTTCACCGGCATTCAGTAGTACCTGGGCGCGAGCGGCGGCGGCGCTGGCCTGGGTGACGCTATCCTTAACATCCTTGGGATATTCCGCGCAACCGGCGAAAAACACACCACCAGTGGGTGCATCAACCGGTTTGAGCTTGGGATGGGACTCCATAAAGAAGCCATCTTCGGTGCGCGAGAGGGTGAACAATTTCCCGACCACATCACTGTCTTTCCGTGGGATCACACCTACTGATAGAACTACTGTATCGAATTCATAGCTCTTGATATCACCGGTGTTGGTATCCTCTGCAATCAAAGTCAGGTTGTTGGTTTCGGGGTCCTCGAAAAATTCGCCCGGTAGACCGCGAATATAATTGACCCCGGCCATTTTGCTACGCATGTACAGGTCTTCGAAACCCTTACCGAAAGCCCTGATATCCATATAGAATACAGTGATTTCAATATCAGGATAATGGTCCTTCAATAACAGGCTGTCCTTAACGGTGTTCATGCAGCAGATGTTGCTGCAATAGGGGTTACCGGTTGTACTATTGGAACGAGAACCTACACATTGGATAAAGGCGATCCGCTTTGGTGTTTTCTGGTCACTGGGTCGCACAAAATATCCTTCGGTGGGGCCACCCGCCGAAATCAGCCGTTCGAATTCCATGCTGGTGATGACATTATCAAAACGGGTGTAACCATATTCGTCCATCTCAGTGGGATCATAAACATCCATACCGGTGGCAACTATCACTGCGCCAACATCGATTTCGATAATTTGTTCTTCCATGTCAAAATCGATGCAATCCTTTTCGCAAACATCAGCACATTTACCGCAGGCAATGGGATTATGCCCGAGACAGAGTTCATCATCCAGGATGTACACTGATGGCACAGCCTGGGGGAAGGGCATGTAGATTGCTTTGTGGGATGAGAATCCCATTTGAAAACCATCGGGACCCACGACCGGGCATACTTTTTCGCACTCACCACAGGCATTGCATTCATCTTCGTTTACGTAACGGGCTTTTTTCCGCACCTTCACATGGAAGTTACCGATATAGCCACTGACTTCTTCTACTTCGCTGTAAGTATATAAATTTATTTTGGGATGTCGACCGACATCCATCATTTTAGGTCCGAGTATTCATATGGAACAATCCATGGTGGGATAGGTCTTGTCCAACGCGGCCATGATCCCTCCAACGGATGCCTCCTTTTCTACTAAATGTACCTGATATCCGGCATCGGCCAGGTCCAGAGCGGATTGAATACCGGCCACACCACCACCGATCACCAGCACTTCGCGCATGACCGGAATTCGGGCCTCCTCCTGGGGTCGTAGCAATTTTGCGCGTGCCACCGAGATTCGGACTGTATCCATGGCTTTTTGGGTAGCAGCATCCCAGTCATTGAGATGAGCCCAGCTAACATGCTCACGGATATTGGCCATTTCCATAAGATAGGGATTTAGTCCTGCTTCGGAAACACAGTTTCGGAAGGTCGGTTCGTGCATTCGAGGCGTGCAGGATGCCACAACCACCCGGTTCAGATTCTGTTCCTTGATATGGCGTTTGATTTCCTGCTGACCCGGTTCGGCGCAGGTATATTTGTTGACCACGGAACAGACCACATCGGGCAAGGTGGCGGCGTAATCACTTACCTTCTGGCAATCCAGTGAGCCAGCGATGTTCTTGCCGCATTCGCAGACAAATACACCGACTCTCAGACCGTCATCGTTCATTGAGTGCTCCTTTTTATTTTTTTTACCACCAAGACATGGAGGACACTAAGGACACAGATTTCATTTTAAAGATATCTGAGTTTTTAGCTCTTACCATGTCTAAGGTTTTCAAATTATTTATTGCAGTTTTCGAGATATTTTCCACAAAGGCACTGAGTACGGTTTTTAATTTTATATTCATTTGTGCACTTAGTGATCTTTGTGTCTCCGTGTTTATCTCTTAATTCTTTCTAACGTTATTGTTGAAATATCTTTAATCGCTATTGACCAGTCCGTATCATCCCGGTGTTGCTGGGTGCATTGCAGGTGAATATGGCATTTGGGACAGGCTACTGCCAGTGTTTCCGCTCCAGTTTGCTCGGCTTGCCGCAGGCGTTCATTCTGAATCTTCCGGGTGGTGCCATCGCAATTCATCCAGGCTGAAACACCACAGCAAAGGGCACCCTTGCCATGTTGCATCATTTCCACCAGATTGTTATCGCCATTGGATTGCAGCACTTTCCGCGGGGCGTCGTATTCATCGAGATGGCGGCCCAAACGGCAGGGATCCTGGAAAGTAACCGGTTTGTCGCTGGACTGCAATTCCAATTCGTCAGCTTCCATTTTTTCAGCGATAAATTGACTCATATGCTGGAGTTTCCAGGGCACTTTGAAGCCGCTGTTAACATAGAGATTTTGGAATGCGCTTTGGCATTCGGCACAGGAAAACAGGATCGTTTTGCAGCCAGTAGCCTTTATCATTTCCAGATTGCGTTCAGCCAACATTTTGAAATTTGTGATGTCTCCATTCCAGTATAGATCGTGACCGCAGCAGCGCTCCTGAGGCATGAGGACCGGTTTGATGCCTAGATGATTCAATATTTTTATACTGCTGATCGCAGCATCCAGGGTGGACAATTCAAGGTTAGCGAAAAATGAATCGAAATAGGGGGCACAACCTACAAAATAGAGAACTTCACCTTGATCGATGGAAATATCCAGATCATCATCCACCCAATCCAGGCGATTTTGCTGAAGGTCTGTGGTGGTCATCATTTTTTGTAGCGTTTCCAGAACACCGGAATGGGAACACTGGCCTTTGAACTGACTTGAACCAGCCTGGTTGCGTAGGGTTTGGGTCAGATCAATATAACTGATTGCGCTGGGGCAGACCTGATCGCAGCGCTGGCAGGTCAGGCAGCTCCACAGGTTATAATTGGCGAATAGGTCTTCAAAATCCTGCTTAACGGCCTGATTCAGCATCAGGCGCGGAGAATAGTCCTCACTGAAACGCGAGACTGGGCAGACCGAGGTGCATTTCCCGCATTCCAGGCAGGCCAGGGCATTGGTTTTTTGGACAGCTGTGTAAAGTTCTTCGTACATGCTTAATCCCCCGCCTTACTGTTAATTGACTGGGCGAAATCGCTGATAGTCTGGATAAACCGGATGCTGTCACCGTCAGGTATGGCAGCGAAGCCGACCCGATTGGGATCAGTACCCAAAATATGAACCAGGTTCCTGATTTCATTGAATGCTGATCGAATCCGCTGAGCGCCGCTACCGTAATGGCAGCTATCGTCGTTGCAAGCTGTCAGCAAAACACCGCTGGCACCAGCCGCTAGAGCTTTTAGGACAAACCCTGGGTCGATCCGACCCCCACAAATGGTTTGAATTAAATGCAGGTTTACGCCATCCGTACGAATCCGCGACAGCTCATCGCCGTGCAGACTCGAGCCATTCCAGCGGCAGGAGAATACCACCAGATTAGTTTTCCCTGTTTCCATCTGTCCCAGTTTGGATTCTAACCAGGTGTCATCAATAAAACCCGCTAACATTGCGCCATTGGGACAGGCTGACACACAGATTCCGCAGGCCCGACACAAACTGGGATCAAGCTGAGAGATTTTTAATTCGCCCGTTGTCTGAATCAATTCCAATGCGTCATATTCACAAGCTGATACACATTCACCACAACCGCGGCAAACATTAACTGCTACCCGAGGTTGCAGGGATTGCAGGATCACTTCGGTTGTATCATTTTCACCAAATTGGAGAGTCGCCGACAGGGTAAATTGCTCATTTACCAGGGACCGTAGATTTTCTGGGACGCGGCAAAGGATTTCGGTCGCCTGTCCCGGAATTGTAAGTATGGCCGGTTGTTTGTCACAGAGCGATACACATTCTTCGCATTCGACACAGGGACCGCAGCGCAGGCAGCGCTGGGCTTCGGCAATAGCAGTGACCTCGTCAAAACCGAATTCCACTTCCTCAAAATTCCCCAGTCGCTGCTGTACATCCATAGCTGGCATTTCAGCACG
>JABMPO010000292.1 GCA_013203015.1 Fidelibacterota bacterium | reverse complement strand
TGATGTATTTCGTAATAACGGAATCACATTGATCGTAAGCGGTATCGGCCGCCTAAAAGCAACAATGGCAGCTACCCATATCCTGGATCAATCGTCTGATAAGCAGCATTTGATTATTCTAAATCTTGGAATTGCAGGTAGTACTACACATGATTATGGCATTGGTAATGTATTTTTAATCAATAAAATTATTGATACCAATTCTAGGCGAAATTATTATCCTGATCTACTGTTCAGACATGATTTACCGGAACAACAAGTTGCAACATTTGATCAGGTTGTCACAGCTGCCGAAACCGTCGGTGATTTTTCCGGTTTGGTGGATATGGAATCGGCCGGGTTCGCCGCTGCCGCCTTGACATTTATGGCACCCCATCAGGTCGTATTATTAAAAATTGTCTCTGATCATCTGGAAGTCGATCACCTTACTGCCCATAGTGTTTCGGAAATCATTGCCGGGGAGATATCCCAGATTGAAAAGCTGATTGAAATTTTACGGGAAATGAAATTAATGCCAGCTAGTACCATACCAGTACCGGAACAATCGATAATAGACCAGATTACCAGCGCTTTGAGATTGACGGCAGCACAACAGCGAATTTTGCGCAATGATCTGTTTAGATGTCAATTGCTATTTGGGGAGATACCAACCGGGTGGGAAGAGTATACAGCACAGCCTACCCAGACTAAGACTGAACGTAATCAACGCTTTTCTAAGCTACGGGAATTCTTGAATGGCAAATAGATTCGCCCATATCTATATCGAAGAGCAAGCCCGGGAATATCCGCTGACCAGAAAAATTTTGGCGAACTTTCCCAATGCCATTCAGATTGAAATAAAAAACTATCGCCATATTTTCCACCGAGCTAATCAACAGTTTCTGATCCAAAAACAGAACCCAAGTCTGATATTGGCGGTCAAACTGGGTGCATTGATATACCAAGGATCACAGGAATGCCAGGATTACCGTAACCCTAATTTCTACTATAATACTCCTGTCTTGAATTGTATTTATGATTGTGAGTATTGTTTTTTACAGGGTAAATATCAGTCTTCCAACCTGGTTGTATTTGTCAATCAGATTGATTTGATGGAAGCGGTTAGTACTGAAATTGACCGGCGATCCGATAGAAGCCAGCCGTTGTTGCTGGCTTTATCATATGATACTGATTTGCTGGCGCTGGATAATCGAATTCCCCTGCTTGAAGATTGGATCAGCTTTGCCCACTGTAGCAATGGATTATTACTGGAAGTACGGACCAAAAGCTCAGTTAAATCGATTTTCTCGCAAATCAAACCAACGAAAAATATTCTATTCTCATGGACAATATCGCCTGATACGATAATTGCCCAGTATGAGCATTTGACCCCTGATCTGGGAAAGCGACTATCGGCAATTAATTCAGCTCTGCAGGAGGGCTGGCAGGTGCGTCTCTGTATCGATCCCTTGATTTATTCCAGTGACTGGCTGAAGATATACGGTAAATTTGTTGAAAAAGTTTTTTCCACCCTGTCTCCGGAATCAATTTATGATGTGCAATATGGACCTTTCCGGATGAACGATACTTTTTATAAACGCTTGCGAAAATTACGACCTGAAAGTAAAATATTCAAACAGCCACTTTCTCAAGGCGATAAAGTAATTTCAATACCAATTGAACTTCAGAAATCAATGAAGGAAGAAATGGCCGGTTTCTTGGAAAACTACCTGCCGGCATGGAAAATTACTTCCTGGAATTGACAATTGTAATCTCAAGCTTAAAACATAATTTTTTTTAGTGGTTTTACCGCTCCATACACGCATTGAGCAACGGCATGTGCAATACTGAGGGAATTATACCGATAAGTATTGGACCAAAGTATATCACCGGTTTCAATGTGAATCATCTGCAAAGTTATACTGACCCGGGAATCGATGTATTCCAATCGTTCCGTCTGAGTTATTATTCCCTCGATTTTGGTAATTTCTTCCGTTATTGTGGTTATTTGGGCTGCTTCACTTTCTGAATTACCGTCACCTATTGCAACTGGCTCAGTTATTTCTGTGGTAGTAGTCACCGTTCGACCCTTGTCCTCGGTAATAACAGGAATTACGATGAGATGACCATTGGTATATTCACTAATTGTACATATCAATACAGCATCCGGCGAAGCCAAGTTAAGGTCAAATTCATCATCGGCCATTGTCTGACTGATAGCTGCTTCCATGGTAATTGCCGACAGATCGTTGCGTTCAACCACTTGAATCCCAATTCGCAATAACTGATGCACCAGACTGCGGTAAATAATCGTACCGGAACCGGGGAAAGATGAAATGTCGCGCACTGGTACCACTGATAGCCGCTTAATCGTTTGGAAGTCAAAATCCGGTTTC
>JABMPO010000035.1 GCA_013203015.1 Fidelibacterota bacterium | reverse complement strand
TTTCAATACCTTCTCACGCCAAAGAATATTTACAGTTACGCTACGGGAATTGGAAAACTCCCGATAGGAATTTTCTATCTGGCCATCAGGATGGTTCGATCGCCGAACGAGGATTTTAAATAAAATTGAAAAATCAATTAACTTAGTAACAATTTCAGTTTCAGAATAAATACTTATAAACGGAGAATTATTGTGAAAAAGGTTTACGTGGGGATGTCGGCGGATTTATTCCATTTCGGCCATTTGAATATTATTAACGAAGCAAAAAAACTAGGATATTTAATCGTTGGTGTATTAACCGATGAAGCGATTGCCAGTTATAAGCGACTGCCACATGTTCCGTACAAACAGCGCAAGGTGATCGTAGAGAATATTCGTGGCGTAGATGAAGTTGTTCCTCAGGAGTCTCTGGATTATGTTCCCAACCTGCGGAAAATCAAGCCTGATTACGTCGTACATGGCGATGATTGGAAAACAGGTGTCCAAAAAGAAACCAGACAGAGGGTTATTAACGCCTTAAATGAATGGGGTGGTAAACTGGTTGAACCAACCTACACGGACGGAATTTCATCAACACAGCTTATCAAAGCAGTGACTGAAAAAGGCACAACGCCCAGCAAACGCCAGAAAACATTGAGACGCTTATTGGATGTGAAACCGGTTGTACGAATTCTGGAAGCCCATAATGGAATTACCGGTCTGATTGTTGAAAAAACAAAAATTACGACTAATTTGGGGATACGCGAATTCGACGGCATCTGGTTAAGCAGCTTGACAGTATCGACTTCTAAAGGGAAACCTGATACAGAAGTGGTCGATTTTTCCGCCCGTTTTCAGACTATTGATGAAATATTGGAAGTCACCACAAAACCGATCATTGTCGACGGCGATACGGGTGGTGACATCGAGCATTTCAAGTTCCGGGTTCGTACTCTGGAGCGAATGGGCGTATCGGCAATAATAATTGAAGATAAAATTGGCACAAAACGAAATTCTCTCTTTGGCACTGATGTCGTTCAAGAACAGGATACAATTCAGCACTTCGCTAAAAAAATCTCGACCGGGAAAAACGCATTGGTCACTTCCGATTTCCTGATCATAGCCAGAATTGAAAGTTTGATTCTGAAACAGGGAATGGAGGATGCAATTAATCGCGCTAAGGCCTATATCGCCGCCGGCGCTGATGGAATTATGATCCATAGCAAAGAAAAGGATGGCAAGGAGATTGTTGAATTCTGTCAACAATTCAGAACATTTGAACCAGCGCTACCATTAGTTGTTGTACCATCCACCTACGGCCATATGACTGAAAAAGAATTAGGTGACCTTGGTGTGAATATTGTCATTTACGGAAATCACCTTATCCGGAGTGCCTATCCCTCTATGGTTCAAACCGCCGAAACAATCCTGAAAACAAATCGCTGCCAGGAAGCATCAGAAGAATACTGCATGCCGATCAAGGAGATATTAACCCTGATTCCGGAAGATTACTGATGAGTATTTCACCACGCGACTTTTTCGATCTTCTGAAAAAAAAGGACGTCAATTTTTTTACCGGAGTACCAGATTCTCTGTTGAAGGAGTTCTGTCTCTGCCTTGATGATTTGGCCGCTGACAATCATATCATCGCAGCCAATGAAGGCAATGCAATTGCCCTGGCAGCCGGGTATCATCTAGGAACCGGAAAATTACCCTTGGTGTACATGCAAAACTCCGGACTGGGAAATGCAGTAAACCCCCTTCTGTCATTATGTGACCCTGAGGTGTATTCAATCCCCATGTTGGTTGTAATCGGTTGGCGTGGGGAACCAGGAGTAGCTGATGAGCCACAACATAAAAAACAGGGTCTGGTCCAGGAGGATTTACTCAATGCTCTTGATCTGCCCTACATAGTCCTTTCGGCCGACGATACAAGTGCGGATAAAAAAGTAGAGCAGGCCATATCATCAGCGATTAATGGTAATCGACCATCGGTGATTCTGGTAAAAAAGGGAACCTTCGATAAATATGGTAAATCCTCCGCTGAGACAACCGAGGACCTAATTACCAGAGAAGAAGCTTTGGAAGTAATCCTGGCTGATCTCCCTGATGATGCCATTATTGTATCTACTACTGGTAAAACATCCCGGGAGATTTTTGAAATTCGAGCCGCCCGAAGTGAACCGCATAACAAAGATTTTTTAACGGTTGGTTCCATGGGACACTGTTCTTCCATCGCTCTGGGAATAGCGCTTGCTCAGCCGGATCGCAAAATATTTTGCATCGATGGTGATGGAGCGCTGATAATGCATATGGGTGGTCTGGCAACTATTGGGAAACTGCAACCGAATAATTTTTATCACATATTGATCAATAACCGTGTGCATGAATCTGTTGGCGGACAAAAAACTGCCGCTGAAATAATAGATATTCCCGGATTGGTCAAGTCAAACGGTTATAAAACAGTTTTATCGTGCAGTGATAAAGATCAATTAATCACCAACCTTGAGCGATTTATACAGGAGGCCGGTCCGGCTTTTCTTGATTTATTGGTAAAACCGGGATCACGTGCCAATCTGGGGCGACCGACAGTTACTCCGGTGGAAAATAAAACAGCTTTCATGAAATTTATAGCAAATGCTAAAGAATGAGTAACTCGAATATTGACAACACAATCAAAACCTTAATTCAGCTATGACGACAGAATATTATAATCCGGTAAAGGTCATCGACAGCGAAAATTGGTTTGAGTCCTGGCATACAATTCGTAAAGAGCTTGGTATCAACAAACCTTTGGTAATCACATTTAAGGAAAACGTCAGACGTTTAGAGCTGGAAAAAATCTGTAACCCGGCCGGTATGTTCACAGCTGTGGTAAATAATCCTTCGTTCACAAGTTGCCAGGAAGCAATCGATTTCAGCCGCAGCGACAGCTTTGATTGTGTTATCGCATTTGGCGGAGGCTCGGTTATGGATACGGCAAAAGCTGTTATGGCGTCGTTGGGAACAGGACAATTTAAGCTCGCGGATTTACTAAATATCAAGCAACCATTTCCCCACCGGATTCCTGCCATTTTCATACCCACAACCCACGGAACATCCAGCGAAGTAACCATGTGGGCAACAATCTGGAATCGGCAGAATAAAAAGAAATATTCCCTCATGCACCTGGAATTATATCCGGATATAGCCATTCTCGATGGCTCTCTCACCCTAAGCTTACCACCTACTATTTCTCTATCAACTACATTGGATGCACTGAGTCACAGCTTCGAATCTATCTGGAATAAAAACGCCAATCCGCAATCTACTCAATACGCTATTCAGGCTATCGGTCTGATCCTGGAAAATGTTGACGGTTTAAAACTGGATTTTGCTAATATTCAAATCCGCAGGAAATTATTGAAGGCTTCTAATATTGCCGGATTAGCGTTTTCAAACACAAAAACTGCAGCTGCCCATTCAATCAGTTATCCACTCACCTCCCATTACAATATTCCCCATGGAATTGCCGCTTCCATGCCGTTGCTACCCTTGATTGAGATTAATCAAAATGCAATCGAAGATCAACTTTGGCAAATCCGAACCAATCTCAATTTAAAAGATAATTCTACCTTGAAAGATTTAATTGCCGCAATCCCCGGTGATCTAATAAAATTCAATTTGAGAGATTGGGGCGTTACTGAAGGTGATCTTCCGAAACTGGTAGACTACTCGTTCACCAAAGGTCGTATGGATAATAATATTGTTGATCTGACCGCGGACGATGTTCTCTGGATTCTCAACGAAATCTATAACTGACGGATAAAATCATTCATTTCGACAACGATTATTCCATTTATTAGGCGACGGTTTTGAAATACCTGTTCTTCGTCACCAAGCCCTACTCTTTCCCAATTTTAGAACCAATCCAGGATACTGTTAATACACTCAATGCCGGTTTGGTATACTGGTATACTGCTAGTTCCGCCAGGGATTATCAACCACCCGGGCCACAACTATTCACATCAGCCGAGGTTATTGAATACGACCCTGACGCGATTCTGGTACCAGGAAATATTGTTCCGCATATTTGGCCAGGATTAAAAGTTCAGATTTTCCATGGCATAGACGATGAACCCAAGGGCTTTTACCGTATTACCGGTTTTTTTGACCTGTACTGCACACCTGGACCTGATATGACAACCAGGTTTAAGCAACTTGCCCAGCTTAAAGGTCATTTTCTGGTTGAGGAAACCGGTTGGCCCAAGTTGGACCCAATCGGTCCCATGGTCAATATCTCTGATACTAAAAAAAGGAAACTGAAAAAAATATATGGTTTAGATTCCAATCAACCGGTTATTCTTTATGCCCCGACATTTCCACCCAAATACACTTCCGCACCGGACTTATTCCTGACAATCAAAGGCTTAAAGAATCGCTTCCAATGGCTGATAAAATTTCATCCCCTTATGAATAGGGAAGTACAGCAACGGTATCAAAAAATAAGCAATTCTAACTTTATTATTTGTAAGGACTTGAATATCATTAATTATATGTCGGTGGCTGATTTGTTGATCACCGATACATCTTCGGTAGCGTATGAATTTTTAGCCTTTAATCGGCCTATTATTACTTACCGGGCAATTGCCCGCCAAGACAAAGGAATTAATATAATCGCGGCGGAAGAATTAATCGGTGCAATTGATCGTGCTATCGCTGAACCGCAGGAATTCTCTGAGAATAGAGCTAAATATCGTAATCAAATACATCCCTATTCAGATGGAAAATCTTCGCAGCGGATTATTAATAGCATCCAAAAAATCATTGAATCAAATTCAATTCAGCAACTGAAGCCCAAACCAAAAAATTGGATTCGAAAACGACAAATTAGAAAATTAATCGAAGCGTAATGCATATCAGATAAGCGATGAAAAAGATTAAAATATTATTCAAAATGTTTTATCTGTATCATAAAGCGGCCTACGATCCACTTTTGGACGTATTTACAAATGATCCGAAATTCGACGTAGCAATATCGTTGACCAACGAAGTAAAACGATCCTTCGGTTTCCTGGATCGACAGCAATCAGATATTTATTTAAACCAGTTTCAAAAAGAAGGTTATCGTATATCAGATGAAGACGAACAGTTTGACATCGTAATTGTTCCGGATGTAGTGGATGAATCCAAATTCGGAATAACTCTATTATGTGTGATCTATCATGGATTTACATTTACTAAAACGGTCACTTTTCGAGAATTGAATAAACATCGTGATCAGCGTTATATGATATTTGCG
>JABMPO010000291.1 GCA_013203015.1 Fidelibacterota bacterium | reverse complement strand
CGCCAGGATCCGGATATCATAATGGTAGGTGAAATTCGCGACGGGGAAACTGCTTCCGTAGCTGTTCAGGCTGCCTTGACAGGCCATCTGGTACTCAGCACCTTGCATACAAACGATACAGTTAGTTCAATTACGCGACTCGTGGATATGGGAGTTGAACCATTTCTAGTGTCTTCATCTACAAAAGCAATTCTGGCTCAACGTCTGGTCCGCAAACTTTGCACTAAATGTAAAGAACCATATGAGCCATCCCCGGCAATTCTCCGGGACATGGGAATCAGAAACCTCAAAACAAAAGTATCCTTCTATCGGGGGAAAGGCTGTAAAACCTGTCGCAAACAAGGTTATAAAGGTCGTTTGGGATTATATGAATTCTTACCTGTCGATGAAGACATCCGTCGTTTAATTGTTAACGGCGCTGCCTATGATGATATTCTGAAACAGGCTTTAAAAAATGGCCTTATTCAGTTAAAATATGATGGCTACCGAAAAGTTCTTCATGGCCTGACCACAATTGATGAAGTGGTCCGGGTAACATAAGTTCGTATGTCCGTCACGGTAAATCAGACATTGATCTGAAATGAATCTGCTGTTTGTCGGGAATGATTCTGCTGTAACCAGGCGAATCGATTCGATCAGTACTGCCGCTGGCTTCAAATTCTACTCCGTGAAAAATGGTTTTGACGCTCTCAATAGGATTCATCTGTACCCGATCCAGGTAATCATAGTATCGGATAAACAACAATTAATGAGCGTTCATGATATAATTAAAAAACTGAATGCTCAAAAATCTTATTTTCTAGTTTTCACTTATGTAGAGAAGAAATCAATTCCACAGCTCTATAGCCTTTTGACCGCTGGAAATGACCGTTGGCTGTTCCATGATAGCAGTGATGATGAACTGTTAAATGTGCTTAAGTACATTTATTCTAAACCACTCGATTTCCTGAAAATTGAGCGTTTACGATTTCAGATTAATCGGAAATTCGGGATTAATAATCTAATCGGCAGTTCCCCCCAGATGACAGATCTGTATCGTGATCTGGAAATAACTATCGGAACGGATATCACAGTATTGATCCAGGGCGAAAGCGGTTCCGGTAAAGAATTAATAGCACGCTTATTACACTTGGCAAGCCCCCGCAAGAATAATCGGTTTGTTGGCCTTAATTGCGCTGCCATTCCCAGGGAATTGATGGAAAGTGAACTATTCGGTTATGAAAAAGGCGCCTTTACTGGGGCCGCAAATGCTAAAACCGGTAAATTCCAGATTGCGGATCGTGGGACTTTATTCTTAGATGAAATTGCTGACATGGATATCATATTACAGAGTAAAATCTTACGAATGTTAGAACAGCAAGAATTTGAACGTATCGGTAGTAACGATACTTTGCGAGCCGATGTAAGGATTTTATCAGCATCCAATAAAATCCTTGAGAATGAAATCGATGAACAGCGCTTTCGGATGGACCTTTTTTATCGCATTAATAGTTACACGATTCATTTACCAGCCCTGCGGGAACGCAAAGCAGACCTGATTCCGTTACTGGTCCATTTTGTTCAAAAGAACAATATCCGGAATAAACGCAAGATTGAATGGATCGCAGATGAAGCGCTGAATCGTTTGTTGGAACATCCATGGTCAGGAAACATTCGCGAGTTGGAAAATGTTTTAGCACGCAGTACTCTTTTCTCTACCGGTTCAATAATAACTAATGAAACGATTAATCGGACCATTCAGACCAGCCCCAAATCAGTCAGAACAGCGCCGACAGCCGCTAACCCACCGCCCGAACGACCTATGCCAGTTGTCACGATCGCTGAAATGGAAAAACAAGCAATTTTAAATGCGCTGGATGAATCGAAAGGTAATATGACTAGGGCTGCCAAAAATTTAGGCTTGAGTCGCGTGACAATCTGGCGTAAAATAGAGAAATATGAATTGAAAAATCAAATTAAAGAGAAGAGCTAAATGCCAACATTTACCTACAAAGCAGTTGATGCAAACAGTGTTATAGTTACCGGTGATTTCGATGCACCAAATATAAATGACGCTTACCGCCAACTGGAGGAAGAATATGAATATACACCGATAAAGGTAACCCAAAAAAAAGAATCCGCACTTAAGGAAATAATGCAGCGTTTTCAAAAAGTACCGGTAATGGAGATCATGAATTTCACCAAGCAGCTCAATACTCTGGAGCATGCCGGTGTGCCAGTACTAGCCAGCATAAGTGCCCTCAAAGAGCAGGCTGATTCAGCAGCATTTAAGGCAGTTCTGGATAAAGTTTATCGCGATCTTGAAAGTGGCATCAGCTTTTCCGAAGCCCTTGAGAAACATCCGGATGTGTTTCCAGAATTTTATATCCACAGCGTTCGTGCCGGTGAGGCGGCCGGTGCCATGGAAGATGTGTTGCTAAAGCTAAACGCGCAATTGGGTCGTCAAGACGAAATCAATCGTAAAATAAAAAAAGCGCTACGATATCCAATTATGGTATTTACCGCAATAACAATAGCATTTATTATCATAGTTACCTTTGTTTTACCTCAATTTATTAAAATGTTCGAGATGGGCGGCCAGGCCGAGCTACCGCTGCCGACGAAGATTTTGATAAACATCAGCGATCTATTCCAAAACTACTGGTATCTGGTATTCGGAGTTGTCATTGGAATCGGCTTCTCTTTCAATTATTATATTCATACCCAACAGGGGCGCTATACCTGGGATAAGATCAAACTAAAGATAATTATCTTTGGAAAACTATTTCACATGGTGGCTATTGCCCGATTTACCTCAACATTGCAAACCCTGAATAAAAGTGGCCTACCGGTTTTACAGTCATTGGATATCGGCTCCAAATCATCTGGTAATAAGGTAATTGAACAAGCAGTGGAGCAAATTATCAGCGGTGTAAAAAAAGGGCAGGGATTAACCATTCCTTTTAGAAATTCAAAAATGTTTCCACCACTAGTCATCCAAATGATTTCTGTGGGTGAGGAATCAGGTTCTCTGGATGACATGTTGCTGAATATTTCGGAACATTATGATTCTCTGGTTGATGATGTAGTCGATAACCTGATGGCGGCCATTGAACCAATTATGACTATTGTAATTGGCAGCCTGGTTGCCCTACTCGCGGCTGGTATGTTTATGCCCATGTGGGGCATGATTGAAGCATTTCAGGGTGGATCCGGGCGTTAGTTGCAAATAGTAATAGTGTTTCATAATTAAACATAAAATGGGTATATTTGCGGTATTCACCGTGGAATATGGTTTGGCACAGATTTTGAGCTGTCATGGGCAACATGTTAAATAATTTCAACCATAGAGGAGCTAAATTATGAAAATGAATCAAAAGGGTTTCACTCTGATCGAGTTGGTGATGGTAATTGTTATCCTGGGTATTTTAGCTGCAGTCGCGATTCCACGGTTTGTCAATCTATCAGCTCAAGCTGAGGCAGCCAGTGAAGATGGTATTGTAGGCGCCCTGCGCTCCGCTGTCTATATCTACAGTGTTAATATGATGGCTACAACCGGTTCCGAAAGTTATCCGGGCAATCCATTTAATGAGTTAGGCCAGAAGCCGGTTACTTATGATTCAACCGATACTGACGACGCCGATACAGCGGATGAATGGACTTTCAATTCGTCCACAGAAAAAGCCACGCACATGAGGAATGATGGCACCACATTGATGACCTGGACTTACAGCAGTTCCACAGGCTTGCTTGTAGGAGATCAATAATTCAACAATCAATATTTGAAAAAGGGTCAAATCCGATTTGGATTTGACCCTTTTTTTTATGAATTAGCCGGTCTTTGTGAATTATAAAGTGCTTTTATTTCAGTTTGATTTAAAGCCCGACTATAAAAATACAGCTCATCAATATTTCCCTTAAAATACTGGGGATACACACCCACACCGTGGCCGATAACCGGCTCTGAATATAGGCGAAATCCTTTGAACCCCAGACTGTCGGCCCGGAATGGGACTGATCCGACTCTGTTTCCATTGGTATAGATGTCAATTTTATGGCCGTTATAAGAGATACCAACAAATGACCACTCATTTATTGGTAAAGTATTACCGCTGTAAACAGACTTCATTTGATTAGGATAGCCACAGATCTTTCCTACAATTTTCAGTTTATCGATTGCTAAACTCCAATGACCATCCCAGGCCATTATCCCTCTTGATCCCTCATATATTGCTGGGCTAATCCAGGCAGTTGCCGTAAATGTGTTCAACATTGATTTCAGCCGCGCTGTTTTGGGCAATTTTATATAATCCGATACACCATTGAATTTAAAGGCATTAAATGGCAAACGATAACGGTCGGCGGTCAGAATCGCTCCTATTACCTCGCCATCATTGTTCTTTCGACTGGCATCTTTTGCATCGCCACTGAACGGGTAATAGGCTACTAACCCGCTGGATAAATCTCTGCTTTCTCTTACTTCTTCAACAACCTGAATCTCTATCAAGGTATCGACGGCTGTAGTGTCAAATTCGGCTGAACGCAGTTCCCGGTAGTTCTCCAAATATTCATCGCGCCTGATAAATAGAATTATCAGGGATAACACCAACAGATAAAAAATCAATTTTGGGAAACCTTTATATTTACTTGCCATTCATCACTACCGGTTATTTTTGAGATTGCATTGTTAAATCTACCACTGAATATATCCAGTACAATATAAAATAAACCATGTTTAGATTTAATGTTAACAATACAATGCAATCCATTAAATTGTCTGGCAATCAAATTAACAATAAGCTAAAACACAGTGCTTAAAACAAATAATCCACACCAGCAAATTTATTATATTATCATATTCCTGTTGCTGTTTCTGCCATTTGACGTGGGGCCCACTAAATTATTTTATTATTCCGTTCTGGTCATCGGCAGTTTTTCAGCTTTATTTATCTGGTTGAAGGCAATACTTAATAAAAACATAATTATTATTAATTATCATCATCTTTTATTGCCGGTTCTAGGATTGGTTGCAATTGCCCTTTTATCAAATATCTGGACTGTTGATGCATTTGCCACTCAGGTTAAATCATTCACCCTGCTGACAATTGTTATACTGTTCTGGCTGGTATTTCAAATCAAGGATTTTTCCCACCGGATCGAACAAATTGTAGACATCCTGACTATATTTTTGGGAATATTGAGTCTGATCGGCTTATATCAGTTCTTATTTACTGTGCCCCATAAATTCGCGATCAGCGGCACTAGCTTTATGCGCGCCCATTCGGTATTTGTCTGGCCCAATACTTTTGCCGGTTACATTATTCTGCTCTGGCCGGTGGTGTTCATGCGATTTATTACTGTTAAAGGCCGTCCATCCTACAAAAAATACGGAACAGGATTAGTATTAATCCTCAGTTTTGCCGCTTTGATGGCAACTTACTCACGGGGTGGCTGGCTCAGTTTTCTGGTTATAATTGCGATCCTTTTTCTGCTGCTTGGAATCAAGTTTATTGCCGGCAACTTCAAATCGGTTGCCACGGTATTTGTAATCTGCGGCATTATTGTGCTGCTTTTCATTTCACTGCCCGGTTCTGGGATTGCTGACCGCCTGGCTGATATCGGTGAAATCCAGCAATCGGATAGTTTTGGCCGGCTGGATATCTGGCGGAATAGTATAAAATTGATCGGTGAAAATCCAATATTAGGCACCGGATATCGTACTTTTCACGTAGTGAATACCGCCTGGTTGCCTTATAACATAAGATATGATTTCGCCCATAACGATTATCTTCAGATAACAATTGAACTGGGCTTGGTCGGCCTGGTTTTACTACTATGGTTTATCTTAAGCTACGGGATTTCCATCTGGCATTTTTATCGTCATACAATTCCAGCCAAGACAGCTAATACCTATTTGCTCACTGGCATGATCGCCGGAACAATCGGAACATTAACTCACAGTCTCGTTGACTTTGATCTGTACATCCCAGGAATAGGTATCGTTTTCTGGGTATTTATCGCACTGATAATTTCAAGTTCTCGGGCAAAAGTATTAAAAATTCGAACTGGCAATAAATATGTCAGCAGGGTATCTAAGAAATATTTTATGACCACATTGGTGATCATTATAACTTTACTGGCCTTGATACCAGCCGGGTCAAAATACTTTCAGGATTTAGGTGATAAGCAGATGCGCCGCGCTAACCCCAATAGAGCATTGCAATACTATCGTACCGCATCATTTTTAGCGCCGCATTATGGAAATCCCCATAAGGATGTTGCCACGGCCATTAATGAGATTGCCCGACATGAAACGGAAATCGTGAAAAAATTACAATTGCTTTCTTTGGCCCGCACCGAACTCGAAAAAGCAATTCTGTACAATCCCCGATCGTGGCAATTATGGAAATCAATTGCACTATTCTATGAAATGAATTTAGATCATTTTGTCTTTGATCTGGGAAATTCTGTGGCTGCTTTCAATCCTACAGATTCCATTAACAGCGAAAATAAAGATCTGTGGTTAACGGTGCCACAAGCCCATAATTATTATCGGGAAACAATTAAATTGTATCCCAATAATCGTGATCTTTGGAAAGAACTGGCGCAATCATATCTGAAATACAATTATCTTGATTCGGCAATCGTCTGGCATGAAAAATTGCTCGCCATTGAAACCCATAATAATTCAGTGCGAACATCATTCAGTGAGTCGCTGTTGAAAAATGGGGATTTTCAAAATTCGATTACCAATCTTGAAAAAGTTCTGGCACAGGATTCAAGCTATTCTTATGCCTGGTTTTTATTGGGCGAGAATTATTTAAATATAAGTAAATTTGAAGAGTCAACTTTGTGTTTTGAAAACGCCGTGAATTATGGATCAGATTCAGTTATGATTAAAAATAAGATAGAATCACTACGGGCACAATTTAACCTGTCAAAATCAACTGGCGAATAATATTACTCTGGTATCTACTAATTTATGAAAAAACAGATCAGCCGCTTAGACCGTTATCTGGCAACCAATTTCGGCTACGGAACGCGAACATTTACAACCAAGGAATTAATTATTTTCAGCGAAAAACTGCTGGCGCAAATCAAACAACATCTCACAATTCCGGAAGCATTAGAAACTATTTATCAAAGTACCGGTGAGAGAACCTTGCGCATGATTCTGATGGGCATGTCTACGAATGTTGCTTCCGGCACCCCCCTATCCCAGTCAATGTTGACTTTCAAAGATGTTTTCCCTAATTATTATATCGCCGCAATCATGGCTACCGAAAGGAGTGGGAAAATTGTTGATGGAATGGAGGCGTTAATTAACCTTCTGAAAAATGAAAAAAATATCGCCGAATACACTGGATTAATTAGCTTATACGCAAGGGTATTTGTTTACAATGTTTTTATTATCGTTGGGATTTTGTTATTCTTCCAGATTGGAATAATTTCCTTAACTGTAAACAGTATTTTATACTCTATGGGGGCTCTGATCGGAATTGTACTCTTCATTACCATGATCGCACAATTTATTACCGCCGACAGTCGAAAAGAAAGTTTAGAAAAAATAATCTTCAAATTACCCAGTGTAGGACGTTTATACCTTTTAATCAAGGTCAGCCGATTCTGTTACCTGTTTCATACTTTTCAAAAATCCGGACTCCCATTTTTACAGAATGTGGAATTGCAGGGAAATTACATCGATTGCTACGTCTGCCGACAGGATCTGTCACTGATTTACAACGGTCTAAAATCAAACGAACCGGCTGAAGGTATTATTAAAGCCCTGGCAAGATTCCCAGAACAACTGGCAAAGGAACTTTTTCTCTACAAAACCGGTGATACTAAAGTTGACAGTATAAGAAATTATTCTTATTATATCAGTGATGAAATCAGCGAGATAGCGCTGGTCCTGATTTCGAGATTTAAATCAATATTCATGTGGTCATCGATTTTTATCCTGGGCTGGGTATATTTGTTATTTATGCTAAAACTTTAACTGGCACTGAATTCCGGCTTAAATGGAAAACATAATGATTATTAAGATATTTAGGACTGACTAAATGATTGATATTATCGAATTGTTAAAATTTACAGTGGAATCGGGCGCATCGGATTTGCACCTGAATGCCGGATCACCACCGATGGTTCGGATAGATGGTGAAATGCGGAAAATTGATATACCGCACTTACTACCGGATGACATCCATCACCTCATTTATGATATCATGACTGATGAGGATCGCAAGCGATTCGAAGAAACCTGGGAACTGGATTTCAGTCGCGCGATTGGTGATATGGGACGATTCCGAGTAAATGTTTATTTCCAAAATCAAGGCAAAGCGGCGGTTTTCAGAACGATTCCTAATAAAATAATGAACATGGAAGAATTAAATCTTCCTGATACCCTTCGGAAATTGTGCGAACTGGAAAAAGGAATGGTGCTTGTCACCGGTCCCACCGGCAGTGGAAAATCCACTACTCTGGCCGCTATGGTGGATTATATTAACGACACCAAACGATCACATATTATCACGATTGAAGATCCCATCGAATTTGTCCATGAGAGTAAAACCAGTTTGATCAGCCAGCGTGAAGTCGGACGCGATACTCATTCTTTCAGTAACGCCTTGCGCAGTGCATTACGCGAGGATCCGGATGTTATTCTGGTAGGCGAAATGCGCGACCTCGAAACCATTTCACTGGCAATCAGCGCGGCTGAAACAGGACATCTTGTTTTCGGGACATTGCATACAAATTCCGTTGCAAAAACAATAGATCGAATTGTTGATGTTTTTCCAACTAATCAGCAATCACAAATCCGGGCTATGTTTGCGGATTCCGTCGAAGGAGTGGTCTCCCAGTTATTATTTAGACGGGCAGAAGGAAAAGGACGGGCTGCTGCGCTTGAAATTATGATAGCGACCAATGCGATTAGAGCTCTGATCCGGGAGCATAAAACCTTCCAGATCATCTCCGCCCTGCAGACTGGATCAGCGCTTGGTATGTGTACAATGGAACAAGCTATCAGAAAATTATATAATGATAAAATAATCTCCCGAAAAGTTGCAATAGAACATCTTGACGATAAATCCCTGTAGTTATAAATTGATCCTGATCCACTAATTAAACTAGCAGTTGGTGAGGAGTAGATAATGAATTTCAGTGATTTACTGAAAATGATGGTTGAAAAAGACGCCAGCGATCTTTATATAGCTGTTGGCAGCCCCCCAATGTATCGAATCGGGAAAGCTATTTATCCCATCAGTTCCACCAAACTTACACCTGAAGTCACTGAAAAAATAGCGCTCTCCTTCCTTGATAAAGACCAGGCTAATAAATTCAACATTGAGCGCGAAATAGATATTGCCTACAGCGTTCCGGGGGTTGGGCGAGTTCGAATAAATGTATATCGTCAACGGGGATCAATCGGTCTGGTACTAAGACATATCAAATCCGAAATTCGCAATTTAGAGGAGCTTGATTTTCCTCCTAAAATCAGCGAATTATGTAATACCCAGCGTGGATTGATATTAGTGACTGGTGCTACTGGTAGTGGTAAATCAACTACCCTGGCTGCAATGATAGATTATATTAATGAAAAACGATCAGGTCACATTGTAACGATTGAAGATCCCATGGAATTTCTTCATTATCATAAAAAATGTATCGTCACTCAACGCGAAATCGGGATGGATACCGATTCATATCATCGCGCTCTTAAAAGCGCTTTACGCCAATCACCCGATGTATTACTGATTGGTGAAATTCGCGATCAGGAAACAATGAAAGCTGCACTCACATTTGCCGAAACCGGTCATCTGGTATTTAGCACGCTGCACTCGGTCAATGCCAATCAAACATTGGAACGAATAATGAATTTCTTTTCGGTAGATAATCATCCCATGATCAGGCAGCATTTGTCCTTAAATTTGCGAGCTATTTTATCACAACGCCTGGTAGCGCGAGCAACTGGTAAAGGAATGGTAGGTGCTATGGAAATCCTGATCAATACCGCCCGGATAAGTGATTTGATCCATAAAGGTGATATCGATGGAATTAAGAGTGCAATCGCAGCTTCCCGACAATCCGGGCTCCAGACTTTCGACCAACATCTATTTGATTTATATGAGAATAATATTATCGAATTAGAAGATGCGTTAAATGCCGCAGATAGCGCCAACGACTTGAAGCTAAAAATAAAAATGGAAGGTGTTGACAAAAACGTCGATCGAAGTCAGGTTATGACCGATGCCATATCTTTTCGCGACGATTAAGACATCCGGCTACTGCAATTTGCAATTGTAAATGTTATCATCACGTTTCATATTGTAACAATTACCGAATATCTAAATTTGAATCCTAAGTTCTCTCTAAAATAAGCAAATATTTCCATTTAATGGAGTTGGCAATCAGCATCCACGTTAACCCCGGGCTATAATTGTTGCTGCCACAGCAATTTTGTTTAGGTGAATTAGATACGTTAATGGATTCCCACGGGTAACCCATGGTTCCATCAATTACCCGGCTTCACGCGACGCAAGCGCCTGCGTTACGCGCGCTCAAAAAGCTACGCCGCGGTTATTTACCACTGCCGAAGGCGGATAAATATAGCTCACAGGAGCCACCATGAAAATAATTGGCAAAACCATTACCCTATCCACACGCGGATTCTCAGATATAATTGATATCACTCCCGTCGTGCGCAAAACGATTACCGAATCGAAGATCGCAGCTGGTTTAGTAAATATCTTCCCGGTGGGATCAACCGCATCAATTACGACAATCGAATTCGAACCCGCTTTGGTGGCGGACATGGAGGAATTGCTGGAGAAAATAGCCTCCAAAGAAATGTTGTCGCGACATTCACAAACCTGGGGTGATGATAATGGGTTCTCACACCTGCGTGCCAGTCTGATGGGTCCCGGAATAACCGTTCCTATAGACAAAGGACAGCCTGTCTTAGGCACCTGGCAACAGATTGTGGTAATTGATCATGACAACCGACCCCGTCAGCGGAAGGTGTATGTACAGGTTATGGGAGAGGAGTAGTATTTAATATTTAATATTGAAAATTGGATGCTGAAATTGGAAATTGCCTGCCCCGATAGTGAATAGAATGAACGTATCGGGGGAAATTGGAAATCTACCTTTAACCAAATGTTGTAGATTAAAATAATATTAATTAGTCTATTTCATTTCACTATAAATACAAAGAATTTACTCGGTGTTGACTAGCCACTAATTACCAGTCACCAATTACTAATTACTAATCAGTACCAGGGATGGGACTCGAACCCAAGCAACGGTGAGTAATATGTTGATTTAGAATATAATGAGATCATTTTGAGACGGAAGTTTCACTGGAATTCTCTGATTACAAATCGACTAAAAAGTTACATGTACTTCTGTAATATTGTTGTTTTGATCTATTGACT
>JABMPO010000290.1 GCA_013203015.1 Fidelibacterota bacterium | reverse complement strand
TCCGAATCCGTTTAATCCCAAGACGAATATCAAGTATGCTATTCCCGCTACCGGTTATGTAACGATTAATGTCTACAATATTATGGGACAGCGAATAAAAACTCTGATCGCCGGAAATGAGCAAGCTGGTATTAAATCGGTCATTTGGGATGGGACAAACGATAATCTAGTTG
This sequence comes from Fidelibacterota bacterium, assembly GCA_013203015.1. GTDB lineage: Bacteria > Fidelibacterota > Marinisomatia > Marinisomatales > TCS56 > JABMPO01. The sequence goes on along the minus strand of JABMPO010000290.1, from coordinate 1,963 downwards.
ATGTTAGCGGTGGTGTATATTTGATCCGGATACAACACAATGGTAATATTGTCACTCAAAAAGCACTTTTGTTAAAATAATGCGTAAAATAATTATCGATGGCTACAACCTTATCTATTCCATGCCCGGACTAATGAAGTTCCGGAAGCGAAAATTTCAAATGGCACGGGAAGGTTTACTACGCAAAATTGCTCAAGTAGGTAAAAAACGAAAAACATTTATGGTCGTGGTTTTCGATGGCAAAGAGGACGAAATCATCCCGGATGAAGAAGGCATCAATGAATGGGTGCAGGTACGGTACTCGCCCCATTACAAAAAAGCTGATACAATCATTGTTGAACTGGCCCAGGCAGAGAGGAATCCCCGCTCATGTACGGTCGTAACCTCCGACAAAGCTATTATTCGGGAAGTATTGCATGCCGGGATGAAAACAATTTCATCAGAAGATTTCGCCCAGATTCTTGACCCCAAACTTCGTCCGCATCCTGAAATGCAGGAGGAGCAGAAACCAGAAATGAATCCAGCAGATATGGAAGCCTGGCGTAGTGTATTTGGCCGTAAATAAATCCATTTCCAGGTAATACTTCATGATTTGAATTTGTAATTTCGACATCAATTAAATTTCAGAATTGGAATGGAAATAAAAACGATAGCAACCAACCGCAAAGCCTATCATGAATATTATATTCTTGAAAAATTCGAAGCGGGTATGGAATTAACCGGCAGCGAAGTTAAAAGCCTGCGGGAGGGGAGAGCCAATCTGAAGGAGGGTTACATTGCCATTCGCAGCGGTGAAGCCTGGGCAATTGGTATCCATATCAGTCCCTATTCACATACGGGATACCTCGGACATGAACCGGTTCATGATCGTCGTCTGCTGCTTAATCGCCGGGAAATTGGTCGCCTGCAACGTAATGTTGATCAAAAAGGTTTGACTATCGTTCCATTGCGCATGTATTTCAAAAATGGCTGGGCTAAAATGGAAATAGGACTTGCAAAAGGAAAGCATTCGTACGATAAAAAGGAATCGCTGAAAGCTAAGGATATTAAACGTCAAACCGATCGGGAAATGAGAAATTATTAATGGCATTTTTAACAGTTGAAGAACAATTAAAACTAATAAGTCACGGCGCTGAAGAAATCCTGCCATTGGCTGAATTACAGCAAAAACTGGAACAATCGGTGCAGACCGGTACACCGCTGATAGTTAAGCTGGGTTGCGATCCGAGTCGCCCTGACTTGCACATTGGTCATGGGGTTGTATTGCGGAAATTACGTCATTTTCAGGATCTCGGACACCAGGCAGTATTGGTAATAGGTGATTTTACGGCCATGATCGGCGATCCATCCGGCAGGAATAAAACCCGACCCCAGTTAACAATTGAGGATACCCGGGAAAATGCCGACAGTTATGTAAAACAGGCTAAAGCAATACTTGATATAAATAGCTTGAAGATCGTGTATAATTACGATTGGTTGGGATCCATGTCTTTTTCTGATGTTATTCGTTTAGCGAGTCATTACACTGTTGCCCGGATGTTGGAAAGAGATGATTTTACCAAAAGGTATAAGGCAGAAATTCCAATTTCAATCCACGAGCTAATGTATCCACTGGCCCAAGGAATGGATTCGGTCGAATTGCGAGCCGATGTTGAATTGGGCGGGACTGATCAGAAATTCAATTTGCTGGTTGGACGCGATTTGCAGCGGGAATACGGTCAGGAGCCACAGGTAATCATCACCTTGCCGTTACTGGTGGGTACGGATGGTGTTGAGAAAATGTCAAAATCATATGACAATCACATCGGCCTACATGCCACCCCGGATGATATGTACGGACGAACCCTGAAAATACCGGATGAATTGATTTATAAATATTATCAATTGGCAGCCGATGCCAATGAAAGTATGCTGAAGCTGTTGAAATCGCAACTAGCTCAGAGCGATATCAATCCCCTAGATT
>JABMPO010000289.1 GCA_013203015.1 Fidelibacterota bacterium | reverse complement strand
TAATCCCAACACCACAACTAACATATTATCTTGCAAATATCCAGACATACTCAGCAACACTAATAACAATGGTATGATCAACAGAGATGACTTCAGTAAACGGCTGCTGTAGCTATTTAAATATACTTGCAGAGCGATTAAACCAAAACCGATCGGCATAATGGTCTGTGCCGCCCAGATTGGCATTCCAGGCGCCAGATTCCGGGGAAATTCAAACTCTACCAGGACCAGCTTTAAACTGGCCCACATTAGGGCAAATGCTACGATAAATGATATGACTTTTGCCAGCCAACGCCCAAAATGAAATTTATCTTCCTTATGCAGAAGTGGTTTAGTTGTCAGGGATAGCAATTTATTTTGCCGGGTTGCCAGTACGGCACCAATAAACCCAATCCAGAGCGTAAGATGCTGTACAATCATCGCGGAAGACGGAACACCGCGAAGCCCGGTAACTCTTAAAAATATCTCAAAGGCCGGTAAAAACGTTATGGAAATAAACACTAGCAGGGCGAGAATATCCTCCCCCCAATTTAACCGAATAGATAGTTGCTGCTTGAGCCTATTCACGTGCTTTACTAATTAGTAATTAGAGTATCCTGAAGATCTTTTTCAGCCTTAAGCTGGATCACGCGGTCAAATATCTTTTCAGGAATTAAACTACCTCTTATCAGCGGGTAAAAAGATTTCACCAAAGCTTTCCAGGTCTTTAGCTCTTCAGCGCTTGGGGTATACACTATTAATCCATATTGCTCCATTGCAGCAATCGCCTGCTGGTCAAGCTTGCGGTTTTCTACTTGCTGTCTGACACCAATTTCCCGGGCGATATTTAACATTTGTTCCTGATGCACTGGTTGGATTCTATTCCAGATTTTTTTATCTATTACAGTTCCTCCGGTTACCAACCCCCATTTTAGATCAAGCATATATTTCGTTGATCCGATATACTGGTTGGATAAAGCAATTATGGATGGTGTTGCAATTGCATCAATTAATCCGGTCTGCAATCCCGATAATACATCTAAATAGGCGATCTGTACCGAGTGATAGCCGGCATTTTTCCATAATTCATCGGAATGATAATCCCCAGCCCAGGTAAAGATTTTCATATTCTCCAGATCTTGGGGGTTTTTCAGCGGTTTTTTGGTAAACCAGTATGCCCATCCAACGTCACCCCAATTCAATATTATAAATCCATTTTCATTGAAATCATTTTCCAATTCTTCCGCAATGCCATTGCGCACCCAATCAACATCATCAAAATCATCAAATAACATCGGTACAAGGAATCCATACACATCCGGTGATATGACTGACAGTCCTTCGGTTGTTACGGCAGCGGCATGAATTTGCCCAATTCGGATTTTTCTTATCATATCACGCTCGTCGCCAACCACACCGTTTGGATATATTCGCAGAGCAACATTTCCATCTGTTGCCGCTTCCCATTGTTGCCCCATTTCCACCATCAAGGCGTGCATTTCGGATCCCTGGGGAGCGAGCGTGGCAAGTTTAATAGTGATCTTCTTGGCAGATGCCATTGCTGTTAGCAGTAGAAGCGTGATAATTAAATATTTATTCTTCATAATATTTAGTAGTAAAATAATTCATCAATTCGCATCAACAACCACTGTGCGCGATCTTGTGCAAGAATATTTGCCAGTCTATTTTGTGGATTTTTATCGATATCGACCTGCAAGGCTCTTTGTAACATTTCCGTAAACTCGGCCCGGTTTTGTTCACTGATGGAAAATATTTCGGCATAAGCGACAAAAACCGATGCGTCATTACCACCAGTCAATTCAAATACTCTACTGTAATAATTCTTGGCAATTTCCTTGGAGTCAGCAGTTTTATCGGGGCGACTCATTTCATATTTCATTAATGCTGAAATAAACGCTCCACTATTCCATTCAGGATCATTAACATAACCAAATTCCAGTAATAGTCCAACTTTTGGCAAATGGATTAGTAATTCCGGATCTCCCTGACTGGCAGAAATTGCCCCAGCCAATGCTGCCGCCGTCCAATAAGCAGCGGAAATATCGTCCTTATCCAAATCAGCCATTGCGGAATTAGGATTTCTATAAAATTCAGCCTTGAAATTGGGGTGCCGTGCTTCAAGTGCCCGTAAACCATAGGAATAGCTGCGTACGAATAATTTACGTGCTCGCTGATAAAGCGGTCGGCTATCTCGGATATTTTCAGCCGCCATTCGATCAGCATCTTCCAGTATAAAGCCATAACTATACAAGGCAAATCCTGATGCAGCAGCCGTAAGTAGCGCAGCATTATCCGGCGATTGTTGTACTAATAACTCCAACGTTTTAAGATTGAATGGAAATGCTTCTCTAACGAGCTCAGGGTCATCTTCCGTTAAATAGATATCAGTCACACCGTCAAGTGATTTGCTAAGCTGATTTATTAAAAATTTACCCGGGGAACATCCTTCGATCACTATCAGAAAAATCAGACTCGAGATAATATAAAAAAAACGACTAAAATACAGTGTTAATCTATTCCAATATTTTTTCCTCAAAATTTCAAATCAAATCAATGAAATTCATTATAAAGTGGGAATGAACTACAAAGCTCTGTAACCTTGTTTTTTACAGTCGAAATGATAGAATCATTATCCGGATCGGAAATCACCTTATCAATTAATTGGCACGCTAACCTGATATCAGCTTCCTTAAGTCCACGGGTAGTGACTGCCGGCGTACCGATTCTGATACCACTAGTAATAAATGGGCTCCGGGTGTCAAAGGGAACCATATTCTTGTTTACGGTAATTCCGGCTCTTTCAAGTGTGTTTTCGGCTTTTTTACCAGATAATCCTTTATTATTTAGATCGATTAAAACAAGATGGGTGTCGGTGCCACCGGAAATTAAATTGTAATCCAATTTCAAAAACTCATCAGCCATGGCCTGGGCATTTGACACGATCTGTCTGGTATACAATTTATAATCCGGTTTGAGTGCCTCACCAAATGCAACAGCCTTAGCGGCGATAACATGCATTAGAGGTCCTCCTTGGATACCAGGCATAACAGTTGAATCCAGTAATTCGGAGATCATTTTAACCCGGCCGGATTTTGGAGCTACTTTACCCCAGGGATTTTCTTTATCATGACCCATCATTATCATACCGCCGCGGGGTCCGCGCAATGTCTTATGGGTAGTAGTAGTTACTACATCGCAATAGGGCATCGGTGAAGGATGCAGACCAGTTGCTACCAATCCTGCGGGATGGGCTATATCGGCCATTAAAAATGCTCCGACTGCATCTGCGATTTCGCGGAATTGTTCGAATTCGATAAAACGAGGATAGGCACTGCCACCGCATATTATCAGCTTGGGTTGATGTTCGCGTGCCAGTTTAGCGACTTCATCAAAATCGACTCTACCGGTATTTCTGTCGACATGATATGGGATAATATTAAAAAGGCGACCAGAAAAATTTACCGGACTTCCATGAGTAAGATGACCACCATGGGATAAATCAAGCCCAAGTACGGTATCGCCAACGTTTAAAAAAGTTAATAATGCCGCCATATTAGCCTGAGATCCGGAATGAGGTTGCACATTAGCATACTCGGCAGCAAACAATTCCTTGGCACGATCCCGCGCCAGATTTTCCGCCTCGTCGACATGCTCACAACCACCATAATATCTTTTACCGGGATAGCCTTCAGCATATTTATTAGTCATAACGCCGCCGGCCATTTCGAGTACCGCATAACTGACGAAGTTTTCCGACGCAATTAATTCCAATGTGCTATCTTCTCTTATTATTTCACGTTCCAGAGTTGAGTACATTTCCGGATCCTGATCAATAAGGTGACTGAAGGCAGTACTACTCATATTAACCCCTCAAATATTTTGTTTTACCAGGTGCTATCTTTCATCAACTTTTCCTCGACCCAGCTATAGCACTCAGACTTTGGCTGCACAAATCCTTTATTTTGTTGCTCCGGGGTTAGCATAAACCACTCCTGTCGGCGGAATAGAACATCTTTTTCATTTTCTTCCAACCAGCGTTTGCTGCCGCGGTACTTTTTTGATCCAAGTTCTTCAGCCATTAATAAGTATTTTAATGCCAATGATGCTACGATCCGATCCTCATTAGTCATGGCACCACCGCTACAGTTTGTGAAGGATTTATAATAAACATTTCCTTTTTGGCTAAAGACACTTCCATTTTTATCATCGATGGCTATTGCCTTATTAGCCCAGCGGATTGCTTTTCCAAAATCCTCCGCAAGAACATTAACTTCTGATATTGTTATTGCAAGCTGCTGGTCGCGGGCAGAGAGCTTGAAAAGCTCTTCATAAGCTTTTGAACATTGTTCCAAATCGTTAGCATCAAAATATGCTTCTCCCAGCAACCTTAAGAGCGTTTTACTATCAGATTCAATT